>JASHVX010000084.1 GCA_030044375.1 Nitrososphaerales archaeon
CGCCTCGAGATGGAGACCAGGTTCGACTCGAGGACGAGCGACCTCATAGCGCGGATCCAGCCCCTCCTGGCAGACCTTGACAACAGGAGCTCACTGAAGAAGACGTTCGACAGCCTGGCTACGGTCATAGAAGCGGCCCCTCCCGAGGCCGACGAGGACGGCTACACATGGAGCGACCTGGCGAACGAGATCCTCGACACGAGGGGCACCTCCCCCAGGGTCTTCGTCGTGAACCTCCCCGAGGCCGACGACGCCAGGCTAGAGACGGCCAACGTCATCAGCGAGGTCTTCAGGAAGAGGAAGCGCAGCTTCAAGCTCTCTCCGAGGGTCCTCTTCGTCATCGACGAGGCACAGGAGTTCATCCCCCAGACCGCCAGGAAGGAGGACGGCACAGACCAGTCCAGCCGGGCCGTGGAGAGGCTGCTCCGCCACGGAAGGAAGTACCACCTCAACTGCTGGATCAGCACGCAGAGGGTGGCTCACCTGAACACCAACGCCCTGCAGCAGCTGCACAGCTACTTCGTCTCCACGATGCCCAGGCCCTACGACCGCCAGCTCATCTCGGACACCTTCGCCATAGACGACGCCTTCATGGACAGGACGCTGGCGTTCCAGAACGGGGACTGGCTCCTGACGAGCTTCAAGGCCACGGCGACCCAGAACATACCTGTGTTCTTTCACGCCGAGAACAACGAGGACACGCTCGACGCCTATCTCAAGCGTTAGCCGGACGAGGCGCGGCGCGGACTACCTTAAATTCAGGAACGGCCAGCTGGCCCAGAGATGGAGGAGCCAGCGACCCTACCTTCGAACGGCCTCGACGCGGCGCGGCAGATAGTCGAGGAGGCCGAGAAGAGGGGCGTCAGGCTCCGCATGCTGGGAGGCCTGGCTTTCAAGCAGCTCTGCCCGAGCTCGCGAGAACGTTACGCCCGCGACAACAAGGACCTCGACCTGATGGGGAGGAGGGAGGACTCGAAGAGGATCGTGGGCCTGATGGAGGCCCTCGGATACAGGCCGAGGGAGATGTTCAACAAGCTGAACATGGGCCAGAGGCTGATCTACTACGACATGGGCAACAGGAGGAGGGTCGACATCTTCCTGGACGAGTTCACAATGTGCCACAGGTTCAACTTCAAGGAGAGCATCCTCGCAGACACCTACACCCTCCCGATAACCCAGCTGGTGATGACGAAGCTACAGGTGGTGGAGATGACCGACAAGGAGTACGTCGACCTCGTCGCGGCGTTCCACGACTTCGAGGTCGGCGACCGGCCTGGGGCGATCAGGGCGGACGAGATCTCAGACCTGTGCTCGAGGGACTGGGGGATATACGTCACCTTCACCAGGAGCATAGGGTCCCTCATGACGCGGGCTCAGACCCTCGCCGAGCCCGACGGGAGCGTCGTCGCGCTCAGGCTGCGGAAGCTCGACGAAGCGATCCGGGCGAGCCCAAAGACGCTGGCATGGAGGATGCGGGCGCGCATCGGAGAGAGGGCGCGCTGGTACGAGCTGCCCGAGTCAGACGACGACGCGGCTCTCGGCTAAGGGTGCCTCAGCCTCAACACCGCGCCGCCGGCCTGCCCCATCGCCCTATAGACGTCGGGGTCCGAGATCTGCACCGAGCGCCCCACAGACGACACCGGGACCTCAAAGACCTCGGTCTTCTCCGACTCGACGGCGACCGAGACCTTCGAGCCCTTCCTGACCCCGATCCTGGCGGCCATGTCTTGCGTGAGCGACAGGCCGAGCCCGCGATCGTCAAACTCCACCGTGATCGCCTGTCCTTTGTACTCCGAGGTGCCATAGAACCCCTCGCCTTCGAGGGTCGCGACGTCGACCACGAGGACGACCTCCTCCGGTGCGGGCTCCGACACGTCCGCTCTATTCCGCTTCCGCGTCTCCGAGGTCTTCGTCATCGATCGCGATCTCGTCCTCTACCACCTTCTCCCCGTGTTCGCCGACCAGGTCCCCGATGGGGAACCAGTGCTTCTTCCCGTCGAGCCTCTTCATCTCGACCTCGCAGAACCCGGCGAGCGAATTGCCTGTCATCTCTCCGGCCTTCGAACCGTCCGCCAGGGAGATCCTCTTCACGGAGACCGACTCGTCTTCGAAGATCGCTTCGCGCCGGGCGTTGACAGTCACTCTCACGCCCTTGGAGGGCTTGATCTCCATGGTCGTTCCGATGATGGGCCACGGATACTTAAAGCATGGTCGGGTTGTTCGGACTTTTTCTCGGAGAGGGTTCGTCTCCGGCTCAGATGCCCAGTTGCTGGATGTCTCGCAGGACGCGCCGTGTCTCGACCGCGAGCGTCGTCAGGCTCGCAGGCTCCTTGCTCTTCAGGACGAACGAGGAGGCGAGCAGCGCTACGCCCGGGACCCCTGTGAACGGGTCTGGGGCCGCTATCAGCGCTATGCCCGCCTTGCGCATCCCCCCGCTCAGAGAGGGAGGCCTGGTCAAGTCCCCGGCGCGCTTCTTCAGGCCTGCCGCGTCGGCGGCCTGCGACGCCGCGCTCCTTTCGTCGACCAGCCTGCGCGCAGACTCCGAGAGTGAACGGACTAGCCTAGGGTTGGGCCCGTCAGGCATCGACCCCCGTACCTCCCGGCAGGGCTCGTTAACGGGTGGGGTCAAAACTGGTTGCTGGATGGCTTAATTATCGCCCCAGTCTCCTGTCTTTGCCGTGAAGAGGCTCTCCGACGACGACGTGAAGGCCGGGCTCTCGTCTCTGAAGGGCTGGAGGCGCGAAGGGGACTTCGTCACCAAGACCTTCGAGTTCGGAGAGTTCATGGAGGGCATAGAGTTCGTCAGGAGGATAGCGAAGGTCGCGGAGCGGCTCGACCACCACCCAGACATCCACGTCAGGTACACCGAGGTTAAGCTTTTGATACAGACTCACTCCGCGGGCGGCATAACCGCGAAGGACTTCGAGCTCGCCAAGGCGATACAGAAGGTCGCGTAGTCCGGAGCGGAGAGACGCCTCTCGCTGTCGGCCCGGCCGGCACGGTTGTAAACTTATAAACACATGGTTGTATACCGGCCAGCGTCAAACAATGTCGACAACAGCCATACCCGCAATGACCTCGTCAGGGCAGCCGGTCCTGATCCTGAAGGAAGGCTCGAGCCAGAACAGAGGCAGAGAGGCTCAGAAGAACAACATCGCCGCCGCCAAGCTTATCGCCGAGATAGTGAAGACGTCGCTCGGCCCGCGCGGTATGGACAAGATGCTCGTAGACTCGCTCGGAGACGTCACGATAACGAACGACGGCGCGACCATGCTCAAGGAGATCGACGTCCAGCACCCAGCCGCCAAGATGCTCGTCGAGGTGTCGAAGACGACTGACAACGAGGTCGGGGACGGCACCACATCGGCCGTGGTCCTCGCCGGGGCGCTGCTCGAGAAGGCCGAGGAGCTCCTGGACAAGGACGTCCACGCGACCGTGATCGTGGACGGGTACTCGAAGGCGGTCAAGAAGGCGACCGAGGCCCTCGAAGCCGTCGCCCAGAAGATAAAGCCCGACGACAGGGAGTGGCTCGTCAAGGTCGCCAGGACGAGCATGCAGACCAAGCTCGTCTCCAGGGAGGCCGAGCAGCTCGCTGAGCTGGTCGTGGACGCGACCCTCGCCGTGGCCGAGAAGACCGAGAAGGACAGCAGGGTCGACATAGACAACGTCAAGGTGGAGAAGAAGCCAGGTGGGTCTCTGAAGGACACCAAGCTGATCCAGGGGATCGTGCTGGACAAGGAAGTGGTGCACTCGGGGATGCCGAAGCGCGTCGAGAAGGCGAAGATAGCCCTCGTCAGCGCGCCGTTCGAGATCGAGAAGACGGAGTTCGACGCCAAGCTGAACATCAACGACCCCTCCATGATGAAGAAGTTCCTGGACGAGGAGACGAAGATGCTGAAGTCCATGGTGGAGAAGACCGCAGCGGCGGGAGCCACGGTCGTGGTCTGTCAGAAGGGTATCGACGACATAGCCCAGCACTACATGGCAAAGGCAGGGATCCTCGCGGTGAGGAGGGCCAAGGAGAGCGACATGACCAAGCTGGCCAAGGCGACGGGCGCGAGGGTGGTGAACAACTTCGAGGACCTGTCGGCGGCCGACCTCGGATACGCGGCAGTCGTCGAAGAGAGGAAGATCGAAGAGGACAGGTGGGTCTTCGTCGAAGGATGCAAGAACCCGAAGTCAGTGACCATACTCATCAGAGGAGGGACGCAGCGCATCGTCGACGAGGGCGAGCGCTCGCTCCACGACGCCCTCATGGTGACGAAGGACGTCATCGAGAGGCCGGCCATAGTGGCCGGGGGCGGCGCCGCGGAGGCGGAGGCGGCCTACCAGGTGATGAAGTGGGCGGAGAAGCTCTCAGGCCGCGAGCAGCTCGCGGCGCAGAAGTTCGCCGAGGCCCTCGAGTCCATTCCCGTGGCCCTGGCGCTGAACGCGGGGCTCGACCCGATAGACGCGCAGGTCGAGTTCAGGGCGAAGCACGCCGAGAAGGGCACCTGGTTCGGCGTCGAAGCGTCCGACGGGAAGGTCAAGGACATGTTCCAGCGCGAGGTCTTCGAGCCGCTGGCCGTCAAGGTGCAGATAATGAAGTCGGCGACCGAGGCGGCGTCGATGATACTCAGGATAGACGACGTCATAGCGGCGGGCAAGTCCAAGGCCCCGGCCGGACCGCCTGGCGGCGCAGGCGGGATGGGCGAGGGCGGCGGCGACTTCGACTAGGCCTCCAGGCCGGCAGCAAGCCCAGACTCTGGAAGAGCGCTCCGGGACGGAGTCCGCGTAACCCCACTGGCGGCTGCCGCGTACAGCGGGTTCAGGGACAGGGAGGAGGCTGCGGAGTGGCTGGACGAAGCGTTCGAGGAGCGCCTGGCTGGCTTGCTCTGAAGCCGCTTCAACCTATAAATACAATTCCGCTGAAAAACCGCGGCATGCAGGCCGAGGAGCAGGTGAAGACGCGGGAGAAGATACTCCTGGCCGCCTCCGAGCTGTTCGCGAGGAAGGGCTTCGCCAACGTCTCGGTCCGGGACATATGCAGGGAGACCGGCACCTCCGCGCCCGTGCTCTACTACCACTTCGGCGACAAGAAGGGGCTCTTCGAGGCGGTCGCGCGGACCCGCATAACCATGGAGGACTTCATCGCCAGGCTGCGGGAGGCGTCGGCGGCGAAGGAGCCGAAGAAGGCCCTGTCTTCGTTCATCAGCGTGTACCTGTCCTCCTTCCCGGAGCGGGCGTTCGACCCGGGCCTCTACATGAGAGACTCGGCGACCCTGGACAAGGGCAGCGCCCAGAGGGTCAGTGGGGACCTCGAGAAGATAACAGAGATGGTCGCGGCCCTGGTCGAGAAGGCTATCAGGGCCGGGGACTTCCGCAAGGTCGACGCAGGCATGGCCTCAGACTGCCTCCTGGGGATGCTCAACAGGGTGATCTTCCAGCACATCCACTTCTCCAAGGTCTCCGACAGGGAGGCCTACAGGAGCTTCGTGACCGAGCTCTTCTTCAGGGCCATGAGCCCCTGACGGGCGCCGCTCACTTCAGCTTGGCCGCGTAGTCTTCGAGCATCTTGACGTACAGCGACCTCGGCGGGAACCCGATGCTGCACAGGTACGTCGAGAACTTGACGCGGTCCTTGTGGTCCTTGATCTTCCTCTGCATCGCCCTGATCTCCTGCCCCACCACGGCATAGGAGGTCGCATATCCCGGGAACATGCCCTCGTGGGCAGGGAAGAGCTGGTAGTAGACGCTGCTCCTCGGGACGCCAGTCTTCTCGTGGGCCCAGTCGACGAACCCGATCAGGTCTCTCTTGCCAGTGTTGATCCACACGTCGCCTATCACGCGCAGGAAGCGGGTGATGCGCCACCTCCTCGTTGCGAACTCCATCTCGAGGTTGATCTGCTCGAGGCCCCCGTACTTCTTCAGCGTGTCGACGTAGGCCTTTTCGGCCTTCGTCAGCCTCTCCTTCGACTCGAGCTCCTTCGAGGCCTCGAAGAACTCGATCTCCCTGTTGAACGAGAGCCCCTCCGTAACCGGGCCTCCCGTCGGGATCCCAGGGATCATCTGGAGCAGCGGCAGCTTCCCGACGAAGCCCAGCGCGCTGTTCGAGTGGTGCACGCAGTGCCCGTACTCCTCGTGCACGAGCAGGTCGATGACCGCAGAGACCGACCTGTCCGGGTCCCTCTTGGGGTCGGTGGTCTGGAAGAATATCTGGAAGGGCTTCTTCGTGAAGGTGTCGAAGAACTGCGCCGCGCCGGTGGGGATGGTGCCCGTCAGGTAGCTGGGCGTCTCTATCACCGTGGTCTTGTACCTGGGGTTGATCCCGTGCACGTCCTCGTTGACGAAGGCCTGTATCGCCTTCCTGATCTCCTGCGTCACCCTGACGAGCTTCTTCGGGTCGAGCTCCATCCTCGCGTTTATCGCCTTCTCGACGGCCTCCGGGGTGGCCTCGCACCCGAACCTCTTCGCGAGGTCTCGGGTCACGCCCCTGAACTTCGGCAGCTCCTCGTCGAGCCACGCCATGGCCTTCGACTCGAGCTGTTCGGGCGTCTCGTAGTAGTCGAAGC
>JASHVX010000085.1 GCA_030044375.1 Nitrososphaerales archaeon
AGAGAGGAGGTCGCGCTCAAGGTCGAGAGAGACCCCGACCTGTTTCTAGTCGCAGAGGACGGTGGAAGGATAGTAGGCTCGGCCATGGGAGCCTGGGACGGAAGGAGAGGGTGGATATACCATCTCGGCGTCCTGCCGACGTACCAAAGGAAAGGCGTTGCGACAGCCCTCGTCAGGGAAATCGAGTCGAGGATGTCGCAGAAAGGAGTCCTCAAAGTCAACGCGATAGTCTTCAGTGACAACGAGAGGTCGCTCAGCTTCTTCAAGAGGTCCGGATATGTTGCTGACCGCAGGTCAATCATCCACGGGAAGATGCTGGAGCCCGATAGGAACGGTGGCTGAATGACTCGGCTCGGCTCTGGGACTGTCGCGGGGCGCAACCGTACGTTAGACCCAACGCCTGACCCTGCTACAATACTGGACGTAGGAGTCAGCAAAGGCCTTGCGTAGCTGCTTCTCCTCCACCGGGATCACAACCTGGTCGACATAGAACACCACGGCGACAAGTAGAAGGATCGACCAAACAAATGGGAATGCCACGGATATGCCTCCGAAGAACAGGAAGAGGCCGAGATACATTGGGTTGCGAGTGACCCGATACGGCCCCCAGTCCACCAGTCTTGAAGCGGCTTCGTAGGGCACGGTGGTTGTGTGCACTTTGCGAAAGATCCACTGCGCCCATATGACGAGGACGGCCCCGACCGTCAGCATCACGACCCCTAGGACCTGGGCACCCTCAAACCATATCGACGAGCCAAGGGTGATCGGGACCGCGAGCTGTACCCCTATTCCAACCATGTATGCGCCTACGAACACCCATGGAACCGGGATGTGCAGAGAGGAGCGAGCCATGTTCGTATCGTCGTCCACGAGGTTGTCGGCCTCGCATCGCCCTCTTCCGTATTAAAGAGGGTCTGGGTCGCTCCGGCCTCCGGCACCGCGATGAGCCGAGCAAGGTCAGAGAGAGTCTTTTTCTACGCTATCCAGACGACTCGGCCCATGGACTACGGCACGATCGCCCGGACGACCGAGGGGCCGATCGGCATCATTACACTCAACAGGCCCGAGGCGCTTAACGCCCTCAACACGCAGATGGTCAAGGAGCTGATCTCGGCGTTGACCAGTTTCGAGGCCGACGACTCTGTCAGGTGCGTGGTGATCGCGGGGAGCGAGAGGGCGTTCTCGGCCGGAGCGGACATCAAGGAGATGGCGGAGATGACGGCCGTCCAGATGGCCATGACAGGCCACTTCTTCCCTCTCTGGGACAAGGTCGGGAGATTCCCCAAGCCTATAGTCGGGGCCCTGAGCGGCTTCGTCCTCGGGGGCGGCCTTGAGCTGGCTATGAGCTGCGACGTCCTCGTCGCGTCGGAGACGACCCAGCTGGGCCAGCCCGAGATCGACATCGGCGTCATGCCTGGGGGCGGCGGGACCCAGAGGCTGACCCGGACCGTGGGCAAGTACAAGGCGATGGAGATGATACTCACAGGAAGGAGGATAGGCGCGGAGGAGGCGAAGACGCTGGGGCTGGTGAGCCGGGTGGTCCCGAAGGAGGCCTTCCTCTCCGAGGCGAAGAAGGTGGCGTCAGAGATCGCCTCGAAGTCGCCTGTCGCCGTGAGGCAGGCTAAGATGGCCGTGAACAAGGCGCTGGAGATGGGGCTGGCGGACGGGCTCGACTTCGAGAGGGAGCTCTTCTACCTCCTGTTCGCGTCCGAGGACAAGACGGAAGGGATGAAGGCGTTCATGGAGAAGAGGAAGCCGGAGTTCAGTGGGAGGTAGGCGTTGGACCTCGAGACCGTGAAGACGGCGTCGGCCAACGGCGTCTTCTGGATCACGTTCAACAGGCCCGAGAAGCTCAACGCCTTCAACGAGCAGATGGGCAACGACCTGCAGGAGGCGCTGAAGGAAGGAGAGAGGAACCCGGAGGCGAGGTGCCTGGTCCTTACGGGCGAGGGCCGCGCCTTCTCGGTCGGGGAGGACCTCAACTCCAACAGGGCGACCTACGACGGCGGGAAGCCCATGATGCTAGGCGAGGTGCTCAAGAGGAAGTACAACCCCATAGTGCAGCGCATCAGGAGGATGGAGAAGCCAGTCCTCGCCGGCATAAACGGCGTGACGGCAGGGGCCGGCCTCGGCCTCGCCCTTGCATGCGACCTCAGAGCGGCATCCGACAAGGCCACCTTCCACGAGGCCTTCATCAAGGTCGGGCTCGCCCCCGACTCTGGGACGAGCTTCTGGCTCACGAGGATACTCGGCCTGGCGAAGGCGATGGAGGTGGGCATGCTCGGGGAACCGATCGACGCAGCCATGGCCATGAACCTGGGCTTGGTGAACTGGGTCTTCAAGGAGGACGAGTTCAAGGTCCAGCTGACGAAGATAGCGGAGAGGCTGGCCAGGGGGCCGACCAGAGCCCTCGGCCTGACCAAGCGGGCCCTGAACAGGGCCATAGTCGTAGACATGGACTCCGCGCTCGAATACGAGGCGTATCTCCAGGACGTGGCAGGGCGGACGAAGGACCACGTAGAAGGAGTCAGGGCCTTCTTCGAGAAGAGAGAAGCGAGCTTCTCGGGCCAGTGAAGGGCGGCCTTCAGCAAAGAAGAAAAGCGCCCTAACAGCGAGCGGAGTCATGGCTGAGCAGGCGGTCGTCGTGGACGCGGTGCGGACGCCGATGGGAAGGTACGGCGGAAACCTGAGGTCGGTGAGGCCGGACGACATGGCCGCCCACGTGATCAAGGGGGTGATCTCGCGGTCGAAGCTGGACCCTGCGGCGATAGACGACGTCTACTTCGGGTGCTCGAACCAGGCTGGAGAGGACAACAGGAACGTCGCGAGGATGGCGACCCTCATCGCTGGCGTCCCCCACAGCGTCCCTGGAGCCACGGTCAACAGGCTCTGCGCCTCCGGCCTGGAGGCGCTCAACTCCGCCGCGCGGGTCGTCTGGGCCTGCGAGGGGAAGGTCCTGATAGCAGGGGGCGTGGAGAGCATGACTCGCGCGCCGCTGGTCGCCCTCAAGCCCGAGGCTGCGTTCAGGCGCGGGGAGGTCTCGCTGGTCGACACCACGATAGGATGGAGGTTCGTCAACCCTGCCTTCCCGACCGAGTACCCGCCGATATCCATGGGAGAGACCGCTGAGAACCTCGCGAAGAGGTACGAGATCGGCCGCTCTTCCCAGGACGAGTTCGCGCTGAAGAGCCATAGGAAGGCGGTCGAGGCGGCGGGCTCGGGGAGGTTCAAGGACGAGATCCTGCCGATACGGACGCCGGAGAGCCCGGAGGGCGTGGCCGCGGACGAGGGGCCGAGGCCCGACACCTCGATGGAGAAGCTGGCCAGGCTGAAGCCGTCCTTCAGGCAAGGCGGCACCGTGACGGCCGGCAACTCGTCGGGCATCACGGACGGGGCGGCCGCCCTCCTCGTCATGTCGCAGGGCGAGGCCGACAGGCTGTCGGCGAGGCCGATGGCGAGGATCATGGGGTCGGCGACGGCCGGCGTGCACCCAAGCTACATGGGACTGGGCCCGGTGGAGGCGACCAAGAAGCTCCTATCGAGGCTGGGGATGGGGCTCGACGAGTTCGGCGTCATAGAGATCAACGAGGCGTTCGCGGCGCAGGTCCTCGCGTGCGCCGCGGAGAACCCAGGCTTCGAGCTCGGGAGGCTCAACCCCAACGGAGGGGCGATAGCCCTCGGCCATCCTCTGGGATGCAGCGGGGCCCGGCTCGCCACGACGCTCGTCCACCAGATGAAGCGGACAGGGACAAGGTACGGGCTGGTGACGATGTGCGTGGGCGTCGGGCAGGGAGTCTCGACGGCCTTCGAGCTCGTGAAGTAACAGTTAATTCGCACCGAGCCGCGCGCCAAGACCATGCAGGCAGAGGCCCCACAGGCCTATCAGATGTTCGTCGGAGGCGCCTGGGTCCCGTCCCACTCCGCGAGGAACTATCCGGTCTACAATCCGGCGACCGGGAACGTGCTCGCCAGGGTGCCGAAGGGGGACACCGAGGACGCGAAGGCCGCAGTGGACGCGGCCAAGAGGGCCTTCGAGGACCCTGCCTGGAGGTCGATCGACCCGAGCAAGCGGGGAAGGGTCCTGTACAAGGTCTCGCAGACTCTGAGGGAGAGGCTCGCCGACTTCGCGAAGCTGGAGACGACGAACAACGGGAAGCCGCTGGGCCAGGCGAAGGGCGACGTGGCCATGGCCGCGAGGCACTTCGAGTTCTTCGCCGGACTTGCCGACAAGATTCAGGGATACACGATACCGGTGCCAGGCAACAGGCTGGACTACACGATCAGGGAGCCGCTGGGAGTGACCGCGCACATCGTGCCCTGGAACTACCCCTTGGTGATGGCGGCCAGGAGCATAGCGCCCGCCCTCGCTGCCGGCAACACCGTGGTCGCGAAGCCTGCTTCCTTCACGCCGCTGACCCTGCTGAGGTTCGCGGAGGTCTGCAAGGAGTCTGGCCTGCCCGACGGCGTGGTCAACGTGGTCACTGGCGGCGGCAACGAGGTGGGCGGCGCCCTCGCGAGCCACCCCGACGTCAAGCACGTCGCACTGACAGGCTCCGTGGAGACAGGAGTCAACGTGATGGGGCTAGCGTCGCACAACCTCACCAGGCTGGCTCTGGAGCTGGGAGGCAAGAACCCCACGGTCGTGTTCGCCGACGCCGACGTGGAGAAGGCGAGCAGGGGCGTGCTCAACGGGATATTCACGAACGCCGGGCAGATGTGCTGGGCCGGCTCGAGGCTGCTGGTGGAAGCAGGAGTAAAGGAGGCGCTGCTGTCCAGGATCGTGGAAGGGGCGAACGCGATGCGGCTCGGGAACGGGCTGGAACCCGAGACCACGATGGGGCCGCTGGTCGCCGAGTCTCAGCGCGAGAGGGTCGCAGGGTACGTCGAGGCAGGCGTCGAGGAAGGGGCCAAGCTCGTCGCGGGAGGGTCGGCTCCCATCGGAGAGAGGCTCGGCTCGGGCTACTTCTACTCGCCCACGGTCCTCGACGGAGTCTCGCCCGACATGAAGGTGGCCCGGGACGAGATCTTCGGTCCGGTGCTCTCGGTCAGCGAATTCAAGGCCGAGGCCGACGCCATCTCCTACGCCAACGGGTCAGAGTACGGGCTGTGGGCCGGGATATGGACGAGGGACCTGGGGAGGGCCCACAGGGTGGCTTCGAAGCTGGAGTCCGGGATAGTGGGCATAAACGAGGAGCCGGTCACCTTCCCGCAGACGCCGTTCGGCGGCTTCAACAAGAGCGGTAACGGCTCGGAGCAGGGGGTCGACGCGGTCCTCTCCTACGTGAGGACGAAGAACGTCTCGGTCAACCTCGACTAGGGCCCTTCCAGACCTGCTCCTTCGCTCCGGCCTTCGAGTTCACCCATCGGGAGAGGTTGAAGAGATAGGACGAGAGCCTGTTGAAGAAGGGGACGAGCTCTGGGTTCATCCTCTCGGACCTCGAGGCCGTGAGTATGCGCCTTTCTGCGCGCCGGCAGACCGACCTGCCGAGCTGGAGGTACGCCCCGGCCTGCGAGCCGCCGGGAAGGATGAAGTTCTTCAGCGTCGGAAGCACATCCAAGAGCGCATCTGTCATCTCTTCGAGCCTCCTGGTGTCAGACGCAGCGATCCTCGGTCCCGTCGCGTCGCCCTGGCCGTATTCTGTGGCTGCGTCGGCTCCCGCGACGAACAGCATCCTTTGTATCTCGGAGAGCGAGGCTGTCACGCGCCTGTCTCTCGACAGCGAAGAGGCGACGCCCAGCACGCAGCTCAGCTCGTCGATGGAGCCGTAGGCCTCCACCCTCGGAGAGTCTTTGGGCACTCGTCTGGGCCCGAAGAGCGACGTCTGGCCCTTGTCGCCCTGACGCGTGTACATCGTGACAGCGATTTATCGGCGAATAATAAACAATATTAGACGATGGGTCGCAACTTTTCCAGTCGGGAGTAATTTATGGCCTGCCTCCAGAAAGGTGGAGGCGAGTCTGGAGACGTCCTTCGAATATCGGAGCAGCCACCTGTTCACGCCGCAGGAGGCGTCCAAGCTCCTCCCCGACATCAGGCCAAAGCTGAAGGATCTGCTGGAGAAGAAGAAGGCCGTGGTGGGGCTCGGGGCAGAGCTCGAGAGGTACGCGCTCCTCGGCGTCAAGCCGCCGGACCGCGACGAGAAGTCGGCGCAGCTCGAGGCGCTCGCGAAGGAGATGAACAGGAAGGTGGACGAGCTCGCGGACCTCGGGGCTGTCGTGAAGGACCT
>JASHVX010000086.1 GCA_030044375.1 Nitrososphaerales archaeon
TATCTTCGTCCTGCCGTAGGACGACAGCAGGTCTTCAACTTCTAACGTCGGCCACCATGACCTTCTCGAGCTCTCCGATCAGCTCCTTCGCTGACACGAGCGACAACCCGATCAGGGTGGTCCGCCCCCTCATCCCCCTGCCAGACAGCTGGGTCTCGATTATGCCCTTCCTCGATAGCTCGTTCACGTCGTTCCAGACCTGCGTGTGGTGGTTGGCGTTGACTCCCATGCCCTCGCAGAGGGCGGTGTAGCTCTTCTCGACCTCGCCTATGGTGACGTAGGTCGAGTCGCCCTTCTTGAGGAGGTTCGAGACCGACATCAGTATCAGCCTCTGGTGCCTCGAGAGATAGTTCAGCTCCTCCTTGCTGAACCCCGGCGGCAGAGAGGCCTTGGCCGAGCGCACGTGCTCCGGGAGTATCCTCGGCGACTCCGACATGTCAGCGAGCTTCCCAGCCCTGTACACCAGGTCCAATGCGTACCGCGCGTCGCCGTAGAGGCTCGCTATGTCTGCCGCGAGCTGCATCGAAGCGTCGTTCAGGGCGCCGTCGGCGAACGCCTCGTTCCTGGAGGCTATGATGTCGAAGAGCTGCTCGGCCGAATAGGGGTCGAGAAGGACCTGGTTCCACTGCACGGAGCTGAGCGTGCTGAGGTCGACCGCCTTCATGTAGTCGAGCGTCTTCGAAATGAGGAGCGAGGAGAAGACCTGCGCCCCTTGGGCCGTCTCTCTCAGCCTGGTTATGGTGTAGAGCGCCGACGGGTCGGCCGTTATGAGCGAGTCGACCTCGTCGAAGGCTATGATCAGGTGCATGTGGTTGCTCCTTAGCTCGCCTACGAGCACGGAAAGGAGCTCCTCGAAGCTGTACCCTCTGGACGGGTAGTTCTGGCCGAGGGTCCCGAGCGCCCTGACCATGATCGCCTGCAGCGACCTGTCGATCCTGCAGTTGACATGCAGCGTCTTCACCAGGTTCCCGTAGAGCGCCGCCTTCTTCTGTATCGACTCGCCGAGCTTCTTGGCGAGCATGGTTTTTCCAGAATTGTGCGTTACCGTGAAATCGCCCAGGAGATAGCGTTGGTCAGAGTCGACTCTGAAGCCAAAGTACTCTTCTTCGCCTAGAGGCTTTAGCGTGAAGCCCGTCCTCAGGACGCTCTTCTTCTGCCTTCTCGGTTGCGCCTGCTTTCGAGCTAATCGTGTAGGAATTTTGGCAACGTCTCCTGAAATTCCGACCCTGTGATACAGCCCTTGATGACCAAAATGGTCATGATTACGCTTCTCTCTTACGAAGGCATAGAACCCAAGGCTTCTAGACACGAAGGCTACATCTTCGGCCAGCTGTCTTGACTTCGTGATGAAATCAAAACATCCTTTACCGAGGCTACCGTCTGTATCAAGCAGTCCAGCTAGAACTTCTAGGCGTGTTCTTCTGGAACCGAGCTTGTATTGCAATGGGATGAACTTCGATTCAGATGTTACCTTGTAGAGTCCTAACGCTATCAAATCTTTGGCTAACCCGCTTAGCAATGTTCGCCCACCTGTCCTTCCCACAGTCAGTAGGTATTGCTGAGCTTGGCCTGCCGAGTACTGGCGTACCTTCAGTGAGTACTTTTCAGATTGATTTCTTACGACGGCTGCTATTTCCGCAGCCGCCGAGGTGATGTTGATGTTGCCATGGGTACTCCCCCCATCTCCTAAGTATACACCGAGGAAGTAAGGATCAATCTGACCGGCTGGTATCGGTGGGAAATCGACGCCGGTTCTCATTAACTTGTAAAGCGCCCTAGGACCCACCTTCGACTTTGGAAGCTTCGATAACTCGCTTACCCGAATGTCTTTGATGACCCCCTCAGTATTTTCAGATGGCTTCCGTGGGTGTTTCTTCAAACGCGTTTGTATGACCGTAAGCATATGATCTTCGGAGACCGCGAACGACTTCCCCTTTATCGGTTGGACTTCGACCATCTTTCCAAAGCCGTGTATCGTCTCGAAGACTTTCCTTGGAGCACTATCTGGGCCCATCAACAAGTCACCCTGCGCCACGTCTTCAACGCGTTTCAGAGATCCGTCAAACATCAGAACGCGTTGCCCTCTCCTGTGACACCCGACGGCGCCGCAGAGCATGACGTTCTGGCTCGCCTTCGAGGCGTTCTGCACGACGCTCTGGAAGTATGACTCCAAGGCCTTGAGCTGGGCGTCGCGGTGGGGGATCTGGTGCGGTAGGAACTCGGGAAAGAGGAAAGACTCGTCTCTGAAGACTGAGCGTGGAAGGGCCAAAGAAAGACTACGTTTCGCAAAACGCCCCTCTTCGCCTTATAATCTTGATTCTTCGGATTAGCGTATCTTCGCAAGAGGGTATCGTGAAAGTATTATCGGAGAGGGCGGATGCGAAGTCAGGCCGGTCTCCGGCGCCGAGCGCGTGCCGAGACGCCTGCTCAGTGCAGATGCGCGACCGACTGAAAGATAAAAGGGCACGCAAGCCGGTAGACTCGCAATGAAGGCCGTACGTTTCCATAGGCACGGAGGGCCCGAAGTGCTGCAGTACGAGGACGCGCCGGAGCCCCGCCCGAACAGCGACGAGGTCCTGGTGAGGGTCAAGGCATGCGCCCTGAACAGGCTGGACATATGGGGCAGGACCGGGCTCCCCAACGTCGAGATACCGCTTCCCCACATCTCGGGGAGCGACATAGCGGGGACTGTGGAACAGGTCCCGCCGGAAGAGAAGGAGTTCCGCGCGGGAGACGAGGTCATGGTCAACCCGGGCCTGGGGTGCGGGAAGTGCGAGAAGTGCCTAGCAGGGAAGGACGACCAGTGCAGGTTCTACACGATCATCGGCTACGGCATTGACGGCGGCTATGCGGAGCTCGTCAAGGTGCCGAGGAACAACCTCGTCCGCAAGCCGAAGAGGCTTGGGTTCGAGGAGGCCGCCGCCTTCCCTTTGGTCTTCCTCACAGCCTATCACATGCTGGTCACGAAGGCGGGGGTCGGACCAGACGACACGGTGCTGGTGCTGGCGGCCGGCTCTGGAGTCGGTTCGGCAGCCATCCAGGTCGCGAAGCTCTGGGGGGCAGAGGTGATAGCGACAGGCGGGGGCCCTGAGAAGCTGGCGAAGGCGAAGGAGCTCGGGGCGGACCACGTCGTCGACCACTACAAGCAAGACGTCCTCGCCGAAGTGAAGAAGATCACGGGGAAGAGAGGGGTGGACGTGGTCGTGGAGCACGTCGGGAAGGCCACCTGGGACACCAGTGTGAAGGCGCTGGCGAAGGGAGGCAGGCTCGTGCTGTGCGGAGCGACAACCGGAGCTGACGCAGTCACAGACCTCCGGTACGTGTTCAACAGAGAGCTGACAATCTACGGCAGCTACGTGGCTGGCAGGGGCGAGCTGATCAAGGCGGCCGCCCTGCTGGAGGCAGGGAGGCTCAGGCCCGTCGTGGACTCCGTGCTGCCTCTGGAGAGGGCGGCGGAAGCCCAGGCGAGGATGGAGGAGAACAGGCACTTCGGGAAGATAGTACTGAAGGTCTAAGCGACGATCTCGTACGAGTGGGTTATCTTGGCGGTCGGGGAGAGGGAGGCGCCGACGCTGCAGTACTTCTCCGTGCTGTCCTTGATCGCCTCCTCCACGTAGCGCTTCTGGAGCTTCTCGCCCGAGAGGACGTACTTGATGTGGATCGACGTCCACGGCTTCGGCAGTCCGTACTCGGGCCTGCCGCCGGACACCAGGATCTTCAAGGAGACGAGCCTCTGCTTCCTCTTGTGGAGGATGGCGACTATGTCCATGCCGGTGCATGCGCCCAAGGCTGTGAGCAGGGCGCGCATCGGCCCTATACCCCTCATGACGCCTTCGGTCGAGTCGTACACGACCGTGTGCCCAGAAGTGTCGGAACCGAGGAAGACGTTGTCCCCAGACCAGTTCACCTCGGCGAGCCATTCGTCCTTCTTCTGCTTGCTACTCGACCTCGACCACCACCGGTTTCGACCTCGAAGACACCGCGCCCTTCTCTATGAAGCTTCTCCGCCCCCAAGCGGCCGAGGCCTCGCCGATTATGCTGTGCCTGCCTGGGCCGAGCGCGGCGGCCGGGAACCCGAACGACTTCTCTATGTCCAGCATCCTTGACTTCGCGTCCTCGACGCTCCGCGGTATCTGCGGGGGCCCGCCGTCCTCAGGCATTATCATGGCCCAGATCCTGTAGGGAAGGTC
>JASHVX010000087.1 GCA_030044375.1 Nitrososphaerales archaeon
CGCGGCCGCGGCCTTCGACCTCATGGCGAGCGCGACCTGCCCGTAGGCCGACGACATCGGCGCGTGCAGGTTCAACAGGACAGAGCTGTCGTCGACGAGCAGGAACTTCTCTCCGATTGCGTCGTCGCGGTCGAGAAAGCGCCTGGTGGGCGGTTCCTCGACGTCGAGGCCCAGGAAGGTGGGTATCTCCCTCGCCAGGCTCAGCCACCGCATCTGGACGTCCCTGTTGAGCGCGTCGTAGACGAACCTCTGGTTCTCCATTCGGAAGATGTAGAACGGGTCGACGGGCTCCTTCCTGTTCGGGTCTGGCGGCCTCGTTATCCTGAGGACGCTCGACTTCGCCTCCCTGACGAAGGAGGCGAGCGTGTTCTCTATGTTCTCGCGCTTCTTGATGACCCACACCTGGTCGGAGGCCTCGGCGTCAGCCGCGCTAGCGTGGAACTCGTTGGACAGGGCCGTGTACGCTTCGCGGATCGCCTCGAGCTCCGACTGCGCCTCCTCCTGCTGTGCCGCCGCACGGCTCTTGATCTTCGTCCGGGCCGACTCGAAGTGCTCTGCGAGGACCTTGTCGGGCGCCACGGGGACATATTCAGGAGGAGAGGACGGGGTCGCGACGGCGAAGCCCTTCTTGACCAGGCTCTCAAGCACGTCGTACGTCCGGCTCTGGGGCACCATGGCCGACCTCCATACGCCGGTCGCCGTGAGCCTCTTCGAGCTCAGCAGGGCCAGGTAGGCCCTAGACTCATACAGGTTGAGCCCGAACCTTCGGAGGCGGGCGACCGAGTCGTCTTCGCTCATCGACTCGTCGCCCCGGTCAGACCGGCCGCTTGGAAGGCGCGGCGACGGAGAGCCCAGCAGGTCACCGAAGTTCCATGCACTCGCCTGGGTCGGAAGGCGCATTTTAATTAGCTTGGGCAGGGTTACGGGGCCATGGCAGAGCCCAAGGCGGACGAGGCCTCGTTGGAACTCTTCTCTTCGATCCCTCTCTTCAGAGGGTTGGAGAGCTCGGAGCTGAAGGAGGTGGTGCGGCTCTCGAAGGAGGCGTCCTTCGAGCAGGGCGAAGCCATCGTGAAGAAGGGTGAGCCCGGGCTGGGGTTCTACGTCATTCTAGCGGGCGGGGCCGACGTCAGGAAGGGGAAGGAGACCGTCGCGAAGCTGGCGAGGGGGAGCTTCTTCGGAGAGCTTGCGCTGCTCGACGACCAGCCGAGGTCGGCAGACGTGATAGCCACGTCACAGACCAGGTGCCTGGTCCTCCTCCGGTGGAACTTCTGGTCGCTCGTCACCAAGAACAGTAAGGTTATGCGCGGCCTGTTCCAGGAGCTGGCCCGGCGGCTGCGAGCGACCACGGGGACCCTGAGCGAGTGACCCGGAGGACGCCGCCGGCGCGTTGAAGGGCCGACGCGTGAAAGGTTAAGACGACTCCTGGACGAGCAGTAACACCGAATCCTTGTCGAGCGGCTCGACCGACGTAAGCGCCATCTACGAGCTCCTCTACAACCCGACCTACAGGCCCCGGAGGTCGCCGTCCTCTCACATCGACAGGATACTCGTCGGCGGCGAGCCCGCCTACATCCTCGCGAAGGAGCCCCAGTCCGAGTACTACGACGTGGACGCGCCAACGAAGGCGATCTGGGACCTGGCCGACGGGAACAGGACGGTGGGCGAGATAGCCGAGGAGGCCATGAAAGCCGACGACAAGCTGACGGCGAAGGACGTGAGGAACGTCCTGGTCTCCCTCGCCGAGGAGGGGACGCTCGAGACGACTGAGCAGAAGACGCAGAGGAAGAGGGTCGAGGCCGTCTCGGCCCTGCAGCTCGACGTCAGGCTGATCGACGACAGCTCCAAGACCCTGTCGGGGCTATTCAGGCTCACGCGCAGGCTCATACGACGGGAGGAGCTCCCCGCGGCCATAGCCTTCTCCGTGGTCGGCCTGCTCCTCTCGCTGGGCACCTTCCTCCACATCTACTCTGACCCCAGCGTGCTTTACATCGGCGGCTCTGCGATCATCGGGTTCCTCTTCTACCAGATGCTGATGCTCCTCCCCGTCTACGCCGTCCACGAGCTCGCGCACGCCGCGGTGTGCGACTACTACGGAGGGAAGCCGAAGGACATCGGGACCGGCCTGTACTACCTTGCGCCCTTCTTCTACTGCGACACCACCGACTCCTGGCGTCTTTCAAGGCGCGCCAGGATAATGATCTGTGCGGCCGGCCCGCTCTCGACGCTCGTGATATCGTCGGCGCTCGTCGTGTGGAGCTTCTTCGTGGCCCCAGGGTTCGCGCAGGACGTGCTGAGGATCTCGGCCTTCTTCGGGTACTACGGCACCCTCGTGAACCTCTCGCCGGTGATCGAGACCGACGGGTACTACATGCTGGCGGACATCGTGGACATACCGAACCTCAGGGACGAGGCCTTCGGCTACGCGAAGGCCGCCGTGCTCTCCCTCCTCAGGAGGCCGGTCAAGGCGGGCCGCCGCAGCCTGAGGGAGAGGAGGATAATCGCGCTCTACTCTCTCATCGCGGTGGCCTGGCTTGCGTTCTTCGGCTACACGACATACTGGCTCATGCGCCTCTATGCGTCCGACGCGTACTCCTCCGCGCGAGGGATAGGCCTGATGCTCCTTCGTGCGCGCGCCTTCGACCCCGCAGCCTTCGGCCTGAGCGCCGTGACCCTCGCCTACTTCTGCCTGGTGATAGCAGGCTTCTGCGTGATGGGCTCGGTCGCCTACGGGAAGCTCAGGATGCGCGGGGCCAAGCTGGAGACCATACACGACAAGCGCGCCGCCGTGTTTCTCCCGCTCCCGTCCTCGATGCGCGACCGGGGGGCCGAGCTCGCCCGCAGGGCCCGAAAGGCGGCAGGCGCCTACTCCCGTTCGAGCTCGGTGGCGCTGGAGCCTCCCCTGTGCGTGGCTTCGCTCAGGCTCGGCAGGGTCGAAGAGAGCGTCGAGGCCACCAGGGCCAGGATGCAGGAGGTGGAGGGCTCGTTCAGGAAGCTCCACAGCGACTTCCTGTCCGGCCGGAGGCCGCGGGAGCTGGCGCCGGGCCGGGACATCGCAGCCGGAACGCTCCTCGGCCTGTCGGCCCTGCTCTCTGGGCCGGAGGGACGCGAGGCTTCTGCGCGGGCGTCCGCGTTCGTCAAAGGACAGGACAGGGAGGCGTCTCTCCTCCTCCAGTCAGCCTTCGGCACCATCTGGACTCTGGAGGTGAACCCCGACGACTACAGGAGGATTAGACGCGAAGTGCTCCCGAGCCTGGTCGCCGAAGACCTCACGGCTGCGGGCCTCACGACCGAACTCGAGGAGTTCAAGAGGCGCGTCGTCCTCGGGACCGAGGCCATAGCCGAGCTCTCGGCCCAGGCCGACAGGGAGTCGAACGCCGTGCTTAGGCAGCAGGAGCTGTACCAGGTCGTGGTACTCAACGAACCCCTGAAGAACAGGCTGGTCTTCCTGGGGAGGACAGAAAAGGTCGAGGCTGCGATGTCATGGCTGGGCGGGCTCTACATGTATCAGGCGTGGGTCAGCTACATGGAGGAGAAGCTCGAGGATGCGAGCCTCGGGCTCGCGACGATAAGGCTGGCGCCGTCCGCGTCCTTGACGAAGACCCAGGCCGGGACCATGAGGGAGCGCGAGCGCAGGCGCCTGGAGAGGGGCCTCGAGCTCTTGGAGGGCCTCGGCGCCGCCGCCGAGGGCGCGGTGGCGAGCCTCGAGAGCACCTACGGCAGCGCGTCCAACTTTCACGAGAGCCTGGTGTCGCTGATGGACGTGGAGACGTATGAAGTCGGCCTATACAAGCCGATACTCGACGCCAACGAGAGGAGGCTCGGGAGGTTTGCTGCGAGGCTCAAGGAGTTCAAGGCCGAGCAGTCCAAGGTGTCGAAAAGGGTCTCCGCGGCGAGAGAGGCGCTTGACGCAGCCATGGAGGGCGAGTCGCGTCCTGGCTCAAGGCGGCCCAGAGGCGTCGCGGCCGTGCTGGAGTCGGTGAGGGAGGCGGCCGGGAGGAGGGCCACGCCGGGCTACGAGGCGCAGCTGAGGCTTTTGATAGCGACGGCCCGCCTCCTCTACCCGATAGTCGCGTGCGGCGAGAGCATCCAGTGAGGGCCGCCGCGCCCTGCAGTCAGGCCTGGCATGGCCCTGGGCGGCGAACCGTTAAGAGGCACCCTGAGTCTGTCGGCTCGATGGGCGACGACGGCGACGCCGACCAGCCCCGGCAGGAGACCCCCGAGCTTACGCTGAAGGATTATCTGGCACTGGCCATCGCCGCCCTCGAGACCATACTGTTGCCCTTAATCGTGATGATCGTGATCCTGGTGGCTCTGACCCTGATCTATGCCGGCCATCTCTAGGACAGCTCGACCTTCCTCTTCGTCGCAAAGTCGATGTCGTACAGGCACTCGATAGTCTGTCCCCGCCGCACCTCCTTCATGGGCGGTGACACCTCCGAGCATCTCTCTGTCGCGAACTCGCACCTCTGCCTGAACCTGCATCCCGGCGGGATGTTGACCGGGCTGGGCACGTCGCCCTCGAGGACTGCGAGCGCCTTCCTCCTCGAAGGGTCGGGTATGGGCACGGACGACAGCAGCGCACGGGTGTACGGGTGCTTCGGGGACTCGAACAGGGCCTCCGTCTCGGCCATCTCGACGACCCTTCCAAGATACATGACCGCGATCCTTTGGCAGACCTGCCTGACGACCGCGAGGTTGTGCGAGATGAAGAGATAGGTCAGGCCCAGCTCCCTCTGGAGCGCCTTCAGGAGGTTCAGGATCTGGGACTGCACGGACACGTCGAGCGAGGACGTCGGCTCGTCGAGGACGATGAAGTCAGGGCTGACCGCCAGCGCCCTCGCGACGGCGATCCTCTGCCTCTGCCCTCCGCTGAACTCGTGGGGGTACCTCGCCAGGTGGTCCGGGTTGAGCCCGACCTTCGATATGAGCTCGGACGCCTTCGCGTCGGCCTCCTTCCGGCTCCTCGCCAGGCCGTGGATCTTCATCGGCTCCGTGAGCGCGCTCCTGACCGTCTGGCGGGGGTCGAGCGACGCGTACGGGTCCTGGAAGACGATCTGCATCCTCCGCCTGAGGGGCTTCGCCTTCCTTCCTCTCAGCGAGGTGATGTCCCGTCCGTCGAACAGTATCCTCCCTCCGGTCGGCTGCGTCAGCTTCAGCACGGTCCTGCCCAGTGTCGTCTTGCCGCAGCCTGACTCGCCCACGACGCCCAGGGTCTCCCCCTTCTCTACGCCGAGCGTGGCTCCGTCAACCGCCTTGACGAAGCCGCTCGTCCTCCCCAGGAGCCCTCCCTTGATCGGGAACCACTTGCGCAGGTCCTGCACTTCGAGGAGATTCTCAGCCATCTTACCAGCCTCAGTAGAGCAGGCAGGCCACCTTGTGCCCGGGCTTGACCTCGACGAGCGGGGGCTTGACTCCGGGACACCTGTCGAACCGCTTGGGGCACCGCGGATGGAACCGGCAGCCGCTGGGCGGGAATATCAGGTTGGGCACAGAGCCGGAGATGGACTTCATCTCCTCAGCATGGACGTCGGGCCTGGGGATGGATGCGAGAAGCCCCTGGGTGTAGGGGTGCAGGGGGTTCGCGAAGAGCTCGTCGATGTCCGCCACCTCCACGACGTTGCCTGCGTACATCACCACGACCCTGTCGCATATCTCAGAGACGACGCCTAGGTCGTGCGTGATCAGGATCACCGAGGCGTCTATCTTGCCTCTGAGCTCGGCGAGGAGCTTGAGCACCTGGGCCTGCACGGTGACGTCGAGGGCGGTCGTTATCTCGTCGGCCAGCAGCACCTTGGGCCTCCTGACCAGGGCCATGGCTATCATGACCCTCTGCCTCATCCCGCCCGACAGCTCGAACGGATACATCTTGAAGACGCGCTCAGGGTCGGGGAGCTTGACTGTCCGCATGTAGTCGAGCGCCCGGGACTCCGCCAGCCTCTTCAGGACCTTCTTGCTGAGCTTCTTCCCACGCCCGAGCCCCTCGAGCGCCTGCCTCTCCTCGGCCTGGGCCCGGGTCAGATCGCCCTTGGACTCCTCCCTCGCGAGTTCGTCTAGCCTGTACTCCACGAGCTCGTCCTGGAAGACCCTGTCAGATTCGAGGACTTCGGCTATCTGCGAGCCGACGCTCAGCACAGGATTGATGAACGTCATCGGGTCCTGGAACACGAACGAGACCTCCCTCAGACGCGTCTGCCTGAGCTCTTCCTTCGTCTCCTTCAGGAGGTCCTTCCCTTCCAGCAGGACCTGGCCGCCCTCGACTCGGGCGTTGTCAGAGAGAAGCCCGCCTATGGCGAGCGCGGTGACAGTCTTCCCGCACCCGCTCTCCCCCACGAGCCCTAGCACCTCGCCCCGCCTGAGGTCGAAGTCGACGCCGTCGAGCGCCTTCACCTCGCCAAGGTAGGTGTGGAAGCTGACCCTGAGGTCCCGGACCTCCAAGACAGCCGCGCCCTCTCTCTCCTTCTGCGCTTCTGAGCGGACGGTCAAGTCATCTCCTCAGCCTCGGGTCGAACACGTCCCTCAGGCCGTCGCCGAGGAGGTTGAAGCCGAGCGATATTATTAGTATGGCGAGGCCCGGGAAGATTATGAGCCATGGCGCCGAGAAGAGGTACTGGGCCCCCTGGCTAGTCAGGCTGCCGAGCTCGGGCGTCTGACCGGTGGCTATGGTGCTCGGGGCGAAGCCGAGGAACACCAGCGTCGACACGGTGAGGATGACGCTGCCTATGTCGAGTGTGGCCTGCACGATGAGCGGATAGATGGAGTTCGGCACTATGTGCCTGAAGAGTATCCTCATCCTGCCCGCCCCCATGGCGCGCAGCGCCTCGACGTACGGCCGCTCCTTCTCGCTAAGGACCTGGGACCGGATGAGCCTGACGTAGAGCGGCCACCACGAGATGAGGACGGCCAAGGTGAGGTTGGGGATAGTCCTGCCCAGCACCGTCATCAGCACTATGGCCAGGAGTATGCCCGGCACCGCGAAGAAGATGTCGGTTATCCTCAGTATGGCCTCGTCGAGGATCCCTCCGGCGTATCCGGCGACGCTCCCCAGGACTATGCCGATGACCACGGCGGAGGCCACGATCTCGAGGGCTATCGAGAGGTCGAGCGGGACGGCCAGGATTATCATCTGGAGAAGGTTCCTGCCGTAGGCGTCCGTACCCAGCGGCCGGACCGGGGGAGGGCAGACGTTGACGCTCGGGATGTTCCAGTTTATCAGAGGGTTGTTCCAGCAGATCCGCAGCGCCCTGTCGTCCACTGTGGCCGAGGCAGGGACCAGGACGTGCGCCAGCAGCGCGACGAGTATCGAGCCTGTCGCGAGCACGCTCCCGACAAGGACGAGCTTGTTCCTGCTCATGAGGTGCAGGCTGTAGCGGAGGTCCGCCATCGCCCCGGACTTCGGCATCTGCTCCTCAGAGTTTGGTTCGGCGTCCATCCCTCAGTACCTTATCCTCGGGTCAAGCTTCGCATAGAGGACGTCGACCACCAGGTTCGTGAGGACGATTATGACCGCGGTGACGAGGACGTAGAGCTCGAGGAAGTTGAGGTCGAACGACGTAGACGCGAGCACGGCAGCCTGGCCCACCCCCGGGAATGCGAAGACGTACTCTATCACCACCACTCCGCCGAGCAGGAACGCCAGTATCAGGCCCGCTATCGTGATGGCCGGGAGCAGCGCGTTCCTGAGGGCGTGCCTGTAGATCACTACCCTGTCTCTAAGGCCCTTCGACCTCGCCAGGAGGATGTAGTCCTGGTGCAGCGCGTCCACCATGCTGGACCTGAGTATTCTGGTCAG
>JASHVX010000088.1 GCA_030044375.1 Nitrososphaerales archaeon
CTCCTCCCGCTGCCGACTGTTTGGGTCGAAAGGCCCCAGGCTCCTCGACTCTCGCTCTCCTGTCATAGGCGAGCCTGACGCCATCCTCGACTAAGAACCACGCGAAGCAGTACGCCACAGTGAGTCCGGCCACGGAGACTCCTATGGACGTTATTCCCAGCCCGAACGCAGCCATGGAGAAACCGACGACCATGGTCGACAGGAGCGCGACCAGGAGAGCCTTGCTGGGCGGCACCTTCCAGAACGCGCGCCTCGTTCGCGTCACGAACATGGTGAGATGCCCGGAGACGATCAGCTTGAGGAACACCAGCGACAGGAGTTCGGCCATGCCCAAGTGGAGCCAATTGACTCCCAGGTAGACTAGCAAGAGCGTCTCTCCGGCGCCAAGGCCACCGAGGATGGCCGAGAGCGCGCCGATGTACCTCATGTTCCACTTCTCGGGCTTCGGGCTGTAGAGCACGTTGTCGGTCGACACGGCGATTATCGGGAGGTCGTTCAGAAGCGCCAGGACAATGAGGAGGAGCGCGGAGATCGGGTAGAAGTGCAGGAGCAGGATTGTAGCCGTCACAAAGATCAGTATCCTGAGGGTCTCTACGACCCTGTAGAGCACGTAGCTCTGCATCCTCTGGAATATCCTGCGTCCCTCCTGGACTGCGCTGATGATGGTCGAGAGGCCCGGAGCCGTGAAGACGATGTCTGCCGCAGACCTCGCCGCGTCCGTGGCCCCGTCGACGGCGATCCCCACCTGAGCCTCCTTTAGCGCAGGGGCGTCGTTTACTCCGTCGCCCGTCATGCCTACGATGTGGCCGGCTCCTTGCAGCGCCTTCACGATGGCGTACTTGTGCTCGGGGTAGACCCTGGCAAAGATGTCGGCGCCCTCTATCTCCTCGACGTTCTGGGAGTCCATCGCGGACTCCAAGTCCGAGGAAGAGAGTATCTTGGGCCCGAGGCCGAGCTCCGCCCCGACCTCTCTCGCTATCGCCTCGTTGTCGCCGGTCACCATCTTCACCGCTATGCCCATGTCCTCGGCGGTGGCGACGGTCTGCTTCGAGTCGCTCCTGAGCGGGTCATAGAGCGGGACGAGGCCGACGAACCTCCAGCCTTCGCCGTTCTCGACAGCGACGGCTATGACCCGATATCCCTTCGACGCCAGGCCCGCTATCTCCGTCTCCTCCGAGCCCGCCTCCCCGCACAGCGAGAGCACGGTGTCAGGTTCCCCTTTCATAACGCCGAAGCGGGTCCCGAGGTGTTCCACGGTGGCTTCCGTCCTCTTCCGCACGGGGTCGAAGGGGACGAAGGTCAGCTGCCTGTAGTCTCCGGTCCCCGCCCCGACCTTGGCTGCGATGGCCTGGTCTATGGCGTCCATGTCGTCTGCCCTGGAAGCGAGTGTCGCGTAGAGCAACACCTCGTCCGCTGTGTGGGCCCCGCTAGGCCTGACGTCGCCGACCGTGAGCCTGTTTTCGGTCAGGGTCCCAGTCTTGTCGCTGCAGAGGACATCCATGCTGGCGAGCTCCTCTATCGACACCAGTCGGCTGACTATCGCCTTCCTGTCTGCGAGCGAAAGTGCCCCAAAGGCCATAGTGACTGTTAGGACCACCGGGAGGGCGACAGGTATCGAGGCGACGAGGAGTATCAGGAAGAAGAGCAGGTCGTCTAGGACGGGGAAGCCCAGGGCGACCCCGTAGTAGAATGTGACAGCCCCGAGAACTATGGCGAGGCCGACGAGTAGGTAGACTATCCTGGAGACTATCCTCGACAGACCGCTGACGTTGGACGCAGACGCCACGAGGTGAGCGGTCCGACCAAAGTACGTGTTGGGCCCGGTGTTTACGACCAGCGCCGTCATCTCCCCCTGCTTGATTATCGACCCCGAGTAGACCACGTCCGACTGGCGCTTCTCTGCCGGCAGCGACTCCCCAGTGAGCGCGGACTGGTCGACGGAGAGGAAGTCCCCGTCGATGAGCTTCACGTCCGCCGGGACCACGTCGCCCATTCTCATCCGGACTATGTCGCCCGGCACGAGGTCTTTGGCGTCGACTGACGTCCAGGCGCTGTCGCGGAGCGCCCTAGCCTTGAGCGCCAGCCTCTTCATCAGCTCCCTGACCGCGTTGCCGGCGCTGCGCTCCTGCCAGTAGCCTACGGCGACGTTCGAGAGCAACAGCGCGACTATCAGTATGAAGTCGTCCCAGTGCATTATGGCTGCTGAGACTATCGCGGCCGCTTCTATCGCGAGGGGCATCGGTCCGTAGAAGTACGAAAGGATCCTGAGGACCGGGTTGGTCTCCTTCTCCCTCAGCTCGTTGAAGCCACCTGACTCGGCTCGGCGCCGCGCCTCGACTGCGCTGAGACCCTCCTCGCTGCCCCCCACCCCCTTCATCGCTTCGTCTGTGCTGAGCGACTTGTAGTCGTCAGTGCTTCTCAATCGGCCGTTCCCACCCCGGATGCGGAAGTGAACCCAGTTGAAGCTTCGCTCTTGCCTTTCAGGAGGCTTACCCTAGGTCATCCACGCCTGCGACGAAAGAGGACCTCGGACGCTCGTCTAGAGAATGACCGGGTTTAGATCGTCGACGCGCGGCGATCGCCAACCCTAGGGCGGCGTCGCGGGCACTATTGGACACAGAACTCGTTCCCCTCAGGGTCGAGCATCACGACGCAGTACTCTCCCGTGCCTTCGTCCACCTCGTGGTCCTCCTTAGCCCCAAGCCTGACCAGCCGGCTCACCTCCCGGCTTACCTGGCTCTTCCTCTCTTCGAGTGGCGTCCTAAGACCGCCGCTTGCGCTCATGTCGACGTGTAAGCGGTTCTTTCCGAGCTTCGGGGTGCTCATCTTCTGGAAGTAGATTCGCGGGCCCTTCCCTTCGGGGTCGACTATCGCGCTGGCTGAGTTCCACTCCGACTCTGGCACTCCGCGCTCCTTGAGCCAGGCCTCCCACGATGGATAGCCGGAGGGAGGATCCTGGAGCTTGTAGTGCAGCGCTTCTGCGTAGAACCTCGCCAGGCGGTCTGGGTCCGCACAGTCGAAGACCACCTGCAGTTTTAGCGCCAT
>JASHVX010000089.1 GCA_030044375.1 Nitrososphaerales archaeon
GGCGTGTCCAGAACGAACGGCAGCATGTAGCTGGCGCCGAGGGGGACAGTCCTTCCCGCGTCTGTGGTGATCTCGATGTCGGAGAACGAGCCTGAGAACCTGAAGCTCTGGATGGGCCTGTCGTTGCAACAGGGCTGGAACTCCATCTGTGTGTAGGTCGACAGGAACGCCGACCCGGAGTAGGGGATGGCAGCCGCGTACGTCCTGCCTGTAGTCGCGTCAGCTATGGTGAAGCGGATCCGGCCGGTGGTGGCGTTGTCGACAATCGACAGGGTCAGGCGGCTGCCGTCGGGCGTCGGCACGGGGTTCGCTGTGAAGTAGGTGGCGTAGCAGTTCTCGCCCGTGACGTACCACGGCGCTATGTCACCGTTGGGGTCCAGGTCGACTCCAAGTTGGAAGAACCCAGCGCACGTGGAGTTCACCGTCCCGGTGGAGTTCATCGCGTTGATCTGGAAGCTCAGTTCGGCCCTCTGGGGGACCTCCCAGTCGCCCAACGTCATCCTGGCAGTGAGCACGTCGAAGGCCGGGAGCAGGCTGACATAGCTGCCTGAGCCTTGCCCATACCCTTCCATGTTGTTGTAGCCCGGGTAGTAGATGGGGATCACCACCGAGGCCACCGCGATGTCCGTGTAGCCGACCGTGCCGAAGGTCGTTTCGATGACGGCGTCGGTGTAGCCTGAGGCGTTGGGGACGTCAATCGTGGCGGCCGTGACGTTCGACGTGTCGACGAAGACGCTCATCTGCCACCCCGCCCCGGTGGAGTTGACCAGCGCCGTGATGTAGACCCAACCCGGAGGGAAGGAGGTCGACGACGGGACCGGCTCCACGCGCTTCAATGCCCCCACGGTGCCGCCGGCTACGACCTCGTTCCCGGTCACCCCGACGACGGCCACGGGGGTCGCCCCTTCACCGAGGCCGAAGACGCCAGTGCCGTGCCCCGCCAGTATCGCCACCTGGAACGAGACGAGCGTGCCTCCCGACTGGATCCCGGAGCTCGCAGTGTCAACCTGGGCCGCCCTCCCTGACGCGGTGGACACGAGGGCGGGCTCACCAGAATAGTTCTCGGAGCGGGAGACGACCGGGTGCGCCCCGGAGGCGAGGCTCCAGCCATCGAGACGGCCGTCCTCGAAGTTCGACACGAAGGAGAACGAACCGGGGGCGGGACTAGGGGACGGTCCTTCATACTTGGGGGCGTGATATCGCCCCGGGACGACGGCGCTCGCGTCCTGAGAGGACGCGACCAAGGTTGGCATCAGGAGTAGCAGGCATATTGCAAGCCCCGAAGCCGCGACGGGTCGCAACCCTCCAAAATGGGCCGCACGGCTTATTGAGTCTTTGGAACGCCGGCCTTCTCGTTCAGGCAGCCTGTCAGCCGGAGACAGCTGTCGTGCCGCCGACCGCTGGCGATATCCATGGACTCTCCCGGCGGCATTGGCCGTTATGACCAGGCTTGGTTCGGCCAACCCGTTCCCATGGCAATGCGAGCTAGGAATGGTTTTGTTGGAACCTTGACGCAGTGTTAAGTACTGTGGCCTGCACGAAGTTCTTGAGGGGTGGAGGAATGCACTGCGGCTTCACGTCGTCAGTGCGGGATCGCCTCGGGCTCAGCCCTCCGACGAGGTCGAGGGAACGCTCCCTGTTGGGGGAGATCTCGCCGGAGGGGTCCGAGGTAATGTCGTCAGGGCCTTGCGTCGGCAAAGTCAGGTAGTTCCTTCTCTGTACGAGCCCAGCATAACAATCGAAAAGCGACCGGAATGTCGCGAGAAGGTTAAACTAATCACCTGCTCGTGCATGGGCGACGTGCCTGCGAGCGTGAGGCCTCCGTTCACCGACTCTCCGAGGTGCTTCCTCCGCAGCGACTTCAGCGCGCTTGCCCTGCACTTTCTGGAGGCGACGGACCCAGGGGCGGCCCGCCCCTTGACTCTGAGGTCTACCAGCGCAGGCGGACGGAGGAGGGATGCAGTCTGCGGCAGGCTGCGCAAGCATGCGGCAATCGAGGAGCTCCTGCCCGGGGGACGCGAGCTCAAAGACGACTTCTTCGTGCTGGCGTCGAGGAAGCAGGTCAACGTGTCGGCCCACGGCAACAGGGGCGTCAGGACGGGGACCGAGGCGATGGCGATGCGAGACGGCGTGGCCAGCAGGATGATCGGCTCCATAATCTGGAGCGAGGAGGTGACCGCGCCCAAGTGGAGGATGAAGACGCTGTACAGGCACGACCCTCTCGGGAGGGGCCTCAGAGGGAGGGTGTCATGGAGGACCCTGAAGAGCCAGAAGAAGGCGCACGCGTTCGAAGTGCTCTTCGAGCCTCCGCTCAGGACCGGGGAGGTGATTCGCTGTGGCTTCTACATATGGCACAAGGGGTTCTACGCGATGTCGAGGGCGGAGGCCGAAGAGCGGTACAAGGACAGGTGGGTGAGGGAGGGGTTCGCGGTGCGTGAGCCGACCGACTGGGCGGAGATATCGGCCATCCTTCCACCGGGCTTCAAAGTCAGGGAGGCCGTCCTG
>JASHVX010000090.1 GCA_030044375.1 Nitrososphaerales archaeon
CTCGGAGGCGTTGAGCGCGAGGTGGTAGATGCAGACGCTAGTCACGGCCACGAGCAGGAGTCTGGGGAAGTCCTTCCGCTCGAACCTCGTCCTGGGCTTCACGATGAACGGGTAGAGCGCCAGGAACACTCCCGCGACTATGAACCATCTGAGGAGGGTCAGGTTGACCGCGCTGAGCTCGGCGTCGGCCTCCTTGATGGCCACGAAGGCCATGCCCCAAATCACCGACAGGACGACGACGGGGCCGTAGGCCTTGACGCTCTGCACTGTGCTTGCCGCGCCGGAACCGGCTATAAGCGGGATGACTCTTTCTTGCGCCCGGAGCTGACCGCGCCGCTCATTAGGCGCATCCGTCTGAAGCCAAGTGGCCGGGACACCCGACGTCGGGCTGACAGAGGAGCAGAGCGCACAGATCGCCATGCTCCGCACCAAGGGCCTGAGCATAAGGGGGCTGGACGCCGAAAGAAGGGAGGCCCTGCGCAGGACGATGGTGGAGCTGCACGTCGAACGAGGCGTCTCGCTCGGGGACATCGCCAAGCTCATCGGGAACAAGACGAGCGGCTACACCTCGTGGCTCTGCGCCCAGCTCGGAGTGAAGGCAAGGCCCTTCGAGGAGGCGAGGCTGAAGGGCATCAGGGAGAAGAGGAGGAAGTACGAGAGGCGCCCGTTCGACGGGAGCGAGGAAGACAAGGCATACCTACTCGGAGTCGCGCACGGGGACTTCCACACAAGCAGCCCCTGGAACGGCGCTGTCAGAGTTTCGCTGAGCACCACTCACCCGGCGATGGCGGAACTCTTCCACGAGCTCTTCGACCGCCACGGGCACGTCTACGAGTACCCAAGATACAAGAAGGATACAAGGACGTACGAGTGGAACTTCACCGCAATCCTCGACTCAAGTTTCGAGTTCCTCACCGAGGAGGTCAGTGCGACTTGGGGCTGGATTTCGGGGGCACGAGGACGGATCCTTGGATATCTCGCCGGGTTACTGGACGCGGAGGGGAGCATCGGCTTGTATAGGTCGGGCCGAGCCACGAGTCTAGTCGTCTCCTACTATAACACCAATCGAGAGATGATGGACTTCCTATTCCACTCGTTGGTCGGACTGGGTTGTCATCCTCTCCCTCCCTACCTGGACAAGCCAGCCGGGTTCAGAACTCCGGGCTTCAAGATTGAGATGAAGCATGACTATTACAGGGTCTTGGTCGCATCCTTTGACGAGGCTCAATTCTACCTCAGCATCCTTCCTCTCAGGCATAGGGAGAAGAGGGCCAAGGCCGAGATCGCTTTGACGCTGAGTCACAGGCAGAGCTGGCAGTCAGTGGTGGGCAGAGTAGTTGCTCTCAGAGACGAGATAAGGAGAGAACGGGACATGTACGTTCGTCAAGCAAAGGAGGCGGTAGAGGACAGATTGACGAAGCGAACGCGCAGTCTGGCCCTGTCAGAGGCTGCGTCTAAGGCTGAGTGATCTTGATCGATTGCGTCGGGCAGGACGTTTCACACGCCATGCAGAAGATGCAGTCCATCTCCCGCACGGGGTCGCACTTGTCAGTCCTGTACTGGTCGTACTCCGGCGTACCGGCCTCCAGGACCTTGTCCTTCCCGGTCCCGGCCTGGCCCGGCGTCAGCGTCCACTCGAACACGAACACGGGGCACACGTCCATGCAGACCCCGTCCGCCACGCAGGACTCCCAGTCTATCGCCACCTGGGAACCGTGTATCCCGTTGGCCGTCGGGTAGGGCTTGCCTTCTCCGTCCATCCTCGACACCCCTCCGGCCCTGACCTTGTGGGCGCCATGGTCGCCGGTTATCGGGAACTCGTTCGGCTTTGATAGGAAGTTCGGGTCGATCGGAGCAGACTTGTATCCTGCATCTCTCGTCATGTGTGGATTTCGCGTTTCCGACAGGGGATTATAAGTCTACTCGCGCCTCTCGAGAAGTTCGAAGGCTCCGTCCCTCTTCAGCTTGAAGACGCCTATCGGCTTGTGCGTGAAGACGCCGACCTCGACGACGCCGGGCACGGCCTTGACCCCGACCTCCATGGCCCTGGGGTCGTCAAGTGGCTCGAACATGGTGTCGAGTATCACGTTCCCGTTCTCCGTGAAGTAGGGGTAGCCCTTCGGCAGAAGCCTCTCCTGCGGCACCCCTCCAAGCATCGAGAGCCTGACCTTCGCGCTCTCCCTGGCCATGGGGACCACCTCGACCGGCACGCGGACCCCGTCCTCGCAGAGGCGCTCGCGGAACTTCTCCTCCGAGGCCACTATCGCCACCTCCTTCGCGCCGCTCATGACGACCTTCTCCCTGAGTAGTGCGCCGCCTCCACCCTTGATCAGGTTCAGGCCGGCGTCCACCTGGTCCGCCCCGTCGATGACGAGGTCGACCGAGCCGGTGAAAGGCGCCAGCGTTATCCCGTTCCTCGAGGCCACCATCTCTATCTGCGCCGAGGTCGGGACGCCCCTGACCCGCTTCGACTTCTCCATGACGAGCGGGGAGAGCTCCTCGATGAGCGCCGCGACCGTCGAGCCGCTGCCGAGCCCGAGCGTGACCCCGTCGGAGATCCTCTTCGAGAGCGCCTTGGCTACGCCCTGCAGCGCGGCCCTGTTGCCGTCCATTGTCCCTTGCGGTGTCCCCTGGGCTAGGCTATTAGACGTTTGAACCGGGTCGCCTGAGGCCTCCGCGCCTTCGCCAGTGTCGGACGCGGTCGCGACCGCCCGTGCGGCGCTGCCAGCGGTTAATACGAGACCGCCCCCTAGCAGGCTCTGGTTCCGCAAAGTGCCGCGAAAGACAACGGAGCATGAGCTGGTCTGCTTCGAGGACCGGGGGAGCGTCCTCGACGCCCCAAGGGACGTCCTCTGGGAGTTCATGACCACGAGGAACGAGTTCCACTCCAAGGCCCACCGGAGCGGCCTCCGCAAGTTCAGGTGGAAGCTCCTCAACGAGATAACGGGGGAAGGCACGTGCGAAGTCGTGAGGGGAGGGAAGTGGACCAGGATGCGGTTTCGCATGACCTCCATCCGTCCCTTCGTCCGGATCGTCGAGGAGTTCGGGAGTCACGAGCAGAAGATGGTGTTCGTGTACACGCCCAAAGGGGAGCGGACGGCCGTCGACGTCTTCGTACAGACGCGCAAGGACCACGCGGATGAGACCAGGCGGACTCTGGCGCAGGCGCATGAGGAAGACGTGCCCGCGCTCCGCGAGTTCATGCGTGCGCGCGGCCCCACACGACGGCCGGCTGACCGGGCGGCGCCGCAGGGCTGACGCCCTTCAGTCCTCTTGCTGCTTCCTGTCTACGTCTATCTGCTCGAGCCTCGTGAGGGCGTCCATCACCTCGTCCCTGATCTCCTTCACCCTCCTCTCCGACTCGGAGATCTCGGGCTTCGCCTTCTTCTCCACGACCCTCTCTAGCTCGGTGACCTGCCGCTCGGCCCTCGGCGCCGCCTCCTTCTTCACGGCCTC
>JASHVX010000091.1 GCA_030044375.1 Nitrososphaerales archaeon
AGGCGAGAGAGAGAAAGTCGAAAGAGGACATATCGTACGTCATGTCGATGATAGAGAGCCACGACGCCGTGGGCTACGCGAGAAAAAGGGCCGTCGAGCTGATGAAAGAGGCGATCGCCACCCTCGACAGCATAGGGTGGAAAGGCGACAGAGACTCAGCCGCGCTGCTGAACGAGTTCGCGAGATTCGCGGTCGAAAGGGAATGGTAGGGAAAGGGGAGCTCCCAGAGCGCGCGCTCTCGGTGATGGAGGCCGCAGCCCTGCAGAACGCCGCCCGCCACGGGGGGAAGGCGGAAGTCGGCGCAGTGGTCGGGAGGATACTGGCCGAGTTCCCCGACCTTAGGGCGTCTTCGGGCGAGGTGGCGAGGGCCGCGAAGGCGATGGTCGACCGTGTCAATGCGATGACGCTCTCCGAACAAGAGTCCGCCCTGAGGGGGCGCTTCCCGGAAACCGGGGCGCGTGCCGAGAAGGACGAGGGGAGGGTCGGCCTCCCGCCGCTGTCTCACGCAATGAAGGGACAGGTCGCCTTCAGGATGCCTCCAGAGCCCTCTGGTTTCATGACCGTCGGCCATGCGATGGCCTTCACGATCAATTCTGTCTACGCGTCCACGTACGAGGGCGAGCTCTGGCTGCGGTTCGAGGACACCAACCCGAGGAAGGTCGCCACGAAATACTACGACAGCTTCAGGCAGGGGATCGCCTGGCTCGGCATAAGGTGGGACCACGAGAAGAACGTCTCCGACGACCTCGACGTGATCTACGGCCACGGAGAGCGCCTGATCTCGGAGGGGAAGGCCTACGCATGCTCCTGCGGCCTGGAGAAGATGAAGGCCCTCAGGTCGGAGGGGAAGCCATGCGAGCACAGTGGCCTTCCTTCGGAGCGGAGCCTCTCCGTCTGGGAGAGGATGCTGGCGAGGAAGGTCAAAGAAGGCGACGCAGTCATAAGGTTCTTGGGAGACATGGAGAGCCTCGACTACTCGCTGCGCGACCCGAGCCTCTTCAGGGTCATCGAAAGGAGGCACCCTGTGACCGGGGACAGGTTCACGGTCTGGCCGACCTACGACCTCTCCAACGTCGTCGAGGACCAGATCTGCGGCATAACCCACATCCTGCGGAGCTCGGAGTTCGGCGTTGCCCTGCAGGCGCGGCTCCGCGAGGCGCTAGGCTTCAGGGCGCCTGACGTGATCCAGTTCTCCAGGTTCAACTTCAAGGGCTCCCCGGTGCAAAAGCGGCGCCTGCGCCCCCTGGTCGAGGAGGGGCTGGTGTCAGGTTGGGACGACCCGAGGATGCCGACGGTCGAGGGCCTCCGGAGGCGCGGCGTCATCCCCGAGGCCATCCGCGAGTTCACGCTGCACGTCGGCTACACGAAGTCCGAGCACGAGTACGACTGGAGCCTACTCCTCTCCATCAACAGGAAGCTGCTCGACCCGAGTTCGAAGAGGGTCTACTTCGTCCCCGACCCGGTAGAGCTGGCAGTGGAGGGTGCCCCGACAAAGGCGGTGACCATCAGGTTCCACCCCGACGCCGCGCTGGGCGAGAGGGCGATACGCACCTCGGGGCGCTTCCTCGTCCCCTCAGCAGACATCGGGGCCATGCCTTTGGGGACGACGTTCAGGCTCATGGAGCTCTACAACGTCGAGCTGACGCGGTCGGGCGCGAACCCTGCGGGGAGATACGCGGGGGAGGAGCTGACGAGGGACACGAGGAAGCTCCAATGGGTGGTGCCCCCCGGACTCCCTGTGAAGGTGCTGGAGCCCGGCCTCCTGTTCAACGAAGAAGGCGTCTTCAACAAGGACAGCATGCTCGAGAGACAAGGGGTCGCAGAGCAGTCCTTCGAGGAGCTCAAGACAGGCGACATCATCCAATTCCCGCGTGTGGGCTTCTGTCGCGTCGACTCGGCCGGCACCTGCATCCTCTCGCAGAGATGAACCTGGATTCCCCGCTCACTCAGAGACGGGTCAGATAGGCTTTCGTCATCTAACCATTTATAACGGGGCCGCGGAGGACGCCTCTGGGAGATACGCGAGGATGACCCCAAAGCCGTACTATGTCAAGATGGAGACGCCGAAGGAGGTCTCCGAGGCCGCGTACGAGGTCCTCAGACAGGCCTCTAGGAGCGGCAAGGTCAGGAAGGGGACCAACGAGTCGACGAAGGCCATAGAACGAGGCGTCGCGAAGCTCATAGTCATCGCCGAGGACGTGACCCCGCCCGAAGTCGTCGCGCACCTGCCCATACTCTGCGAGGAGCGGAAGATACCATACGTGTTCGTCCCCTCGAAGGACCAGATCGGGCCAGCGATAGGGATCGAGGTCCCAACGGCTTCAGCCGCGGTCCTAGACGCGGGCGAGGGCGGCCAGATACTGGAACAGGTCACTCAGGAGCTGGCGAGGCTGAAGAAGGCCGCATGAGCAAGCGTGAAGTAGAGACACTAACCCCCGCTGAGGTCGTCCAGATCGTCGGCAGGACAGGCGTGGCCGGCGAGATCACCCAGGTCAGGGTCAAGATCCTCGAAGGCAAGGAGAAGGGAAGAATCCTGACCAGAAACGTGAAAGGCCCCATACGACTTGCCGACGTCCTCGTGCTCAGGGAGACCGAACGCGAGGCCAGGAAGCTGAAGGCGCTGTCGATACTCGCGGTGGCCCTGGCCCTCGTGGCCGCCATCGTCCTCTCCGCGACCTTCTAGGCGCGCCGGCCAGCACGTCGGGCAGCCTGTGGCCTTCGAGCAGTCGAGCCCTTTATATCCAGACGTCCAAGGGCAGGCTAAGGAAGGGTGCGGTAGCCTGATATGTATGTTCCAAAGCGATGCGCTTTCTGCGGATCTGAGGTCAGGCTCGGCTCGGGCGTCCTAGTCGTCAAGAACGACGGCTCGACGAAGTCGTACTGCTCCTTGAAGTGCAGGGTGAACGACTCCAAGCTGCGGCGCGACCCAAGGAAGCTGAAGTGGGCGAGAAGGGGCAAGCAGTGAGCGCGCCCGAGGAGACGCTGATAGTAGTGAAGCCTGACGCGGTCAAGAGAGGCCTGGTTGGCGAGATAGTGGGCAGGTTCGAAGCGAAGGGCTTCGCGATAAAGAGGATGCAGATGACCACCATGTCCAGGGCCCAGGCCGAGGACTTCTACTCGGTGCACAGGGACAAGCCCTTCTTCGGCGAGCTCGTCTCGTTCATCACCTCAGGGCCGGTCGTGGGGGTCGTCCTCTCCGGCCGGGACGCGGCTGCGACCGTGAGGCGGATGGTGGGAGCAACCAAGAGCTGGGAGGCGTCGCCGGGGACGATAAGGGGCGACCTGGGGCTCGGCCTGACGGACAACACGATACACGCTTCGGACTCTCAGGACTCGTTCCAGAAGGAGCAGAGAGCCTTCTTCAATCCGGCAGGGTGACGAGGCAATAAGGAAGGAGGGGGGAGGGAACGCACGAAGATGGCGCGCAGATGCGCCAGCCAGTAGTGGTGGTCCTGGGTCACGTCGACAGCGGCAAGACGTCGCTGCTGGACGGCCTTAGAGGGACAGCGGTCCAGGCCCGCGAAGCAGGCGGCATAACGCAGGAGATAGGCGCCAGCTTCTTCCCGCTCGAGACCTTGGAGCAGATCTGCGGCGCGCTCCTCGACAGGACGGGGGCGGCGCTCCGGATCCCCGGCCTCCTGATGATCGACACTCCCGGCCACGCCGTCTTCTCGAACCTCAGGCTGAGGGGAGGCTCGGCCGCCGACATAGCGATCGTAGTCGTCGACGTGCTCAAAGGACTCGAGAACCAGACGCTGGAGAGCATAGACATCCTGAAGCAGAGGAAGGTCCCGTTCCTCGTAGCCCTCAACAAGATAGACATGGTGAACGGGTGGAGGAAGGGGACCACGGGCATGCTGCAGGAGGTGATGAAGGCCCAGCCTCCGGAGTGGAACGACGAGCTCGAGGAGAGGCTGTACAACGTCGTGGGCGGGCTGACGAGGCTCGGGTTCCAGTCTGACGCGTACTACAGGGTCAAGGAGTTCCGGCAGCAGGTGACCATCGTCCCGGTCTCCGCGCGATATCGCGCCGGCATACCTGAGCTGCTCGCCGTGCTGATAGGGCTGTCCCAGCACTTCCTCAAGGGGAAGCTGAGCTCAGGCCAGGCGAAGGGAGGCAGGGGCATCATCCTCGAGATGCAGGAAGAGACAGGCATCGGACAGACGGCGAACATAATCCTCACGGAAGGCACGCTGGCGGTCGGCGACTCCATCGCCCTCGTTGGGAGGGAAGGCGCCTTCAGGTCTAAGGTGAAGGCGCTCTTCATGCCGAAGCCACTCGACGAGATGAGGGACCCGCGCGACAAGTTCACCAGCGTGGAGTCGGTCTACGCCGCCGCCGGCGTCAAGCTGGTCTCGTCAGACCTGGCGGGGGTCGTCGCGGGGACCTCCGTGGCCTCGTTCGACGGCGACGCACAGTTCGTCGCGCTCCGCTCCGAGATGGAGAAGGAGCTGAGCAGCGTGCTCGTGAAGACAGAGAACATGGGCGTCATAGTGAAGGCCGAGAGCGTCGGAGGTCTAGAGGCCCTGCTGAGGATGCTGGAGGAGAGGGGGATACCGGTGAGGAAGGCCGACATAGGCGACATCACTAAGAACGACATCGTCGACGCCCGCGTGGTCCGCGAGCACGACCCCTATCTTGGGGCGATACTCGGCTTCGACTCCCGGATACTCCCCGAAGCAAAGGAGTTCGCGGCAGACACGCCGGTCTTCCTGTCTGCGGTCATCTACGAGGTGATCGACAACTACTCTCAATGGGCGGCGGCGACCAGGGAGTCGGACCAAAGGAGCGCCCTCTCGAGCCTCACGCGGCCCTGCAAGCTCAAGGTGCTCCCCGGGACGTTCTTCAGGAGGAGCGACCCCGCGGTGTTCGGCGTCGAGGTCGTCGGCGGCCTGCTGAAGCCTAAGGTAAGGCTCATGTCGGGGTCGGGGTCGGAGTTGGGGACCGTCAGCCAGATCCAGGAGAACGGCAAGCCCGTCAAGGAGGCCAGGAGGGGAGAGAAGGTCGCGGTTTCGGTCAACGGCCCAACACTCGGGCGCCAGGTCAAGGAGGACGACACGCTCTTCAGCTTGCCGACAAGTCACGACGCGAGGATGCTGAGGACGAAGTTCCTCTCCTCGGTCCCCGAGGACGAGGCGAAAGCCCTCGAGGAGATAATAGCCATCATGGCCGTGTCCGACCCTCTGTTCGGATTCTGACGTCCGAACCTGCCATCTCTTTATATCCACGGTGCGGGCCAGCCTTCCAATGGCCCAGTTCAAGCTCGTCCTGTCCGACCCGAAGACGGGCAAGTCACAGGTCCACGAGCTGAAGGACGCTCAGGCGCAGGTGCTCGTCGGGACCAAGATAGGCGGAACCGTTGACGGTGCGACCCTGGGCCTCAGCGGAAAGCTGATAATCACAGGGGGGAGCGACCGCGCGGGCTTCCCGATGAGGGGAGACGTGCAAGGGGGAGGAAAGAACTACATCCTGATGACCAAGGGCATAGGGCTCAAGAGCGGGTCGGAGGGAGGAAAGAAGAGGAAGTTGGTCAGGGGCAACACGGTCACCGAAGAGATCTACCAGCTCAACGCGAAAGTACTGGAAGAGGCTCCGAAGAGCGCTTAGCGCTCGGGTGCGTCGCAGCTCTCGGCGAGTGGTCCGACGGCAGCCGTCCATCAAGGCAGGCCGGTGTGGACGTAGAAAATCGTCGAATTGAATTCCCGCGGGTTGAAGAATTGCTGAAGGGTAGTCCCGAGACGGATACTGAAATATATTAATCGGGCAGCAGATACTTGCGATTGGTATGGCAAAGCTTGATGAAATCGACATGAAAATTCTGTCCGCCCTGTACTCTGACGCTTCTGTCTCGGTGCCCGACCTGAGCAGGCGCCTGAACGTCAACCTGTCCGTGGCGTACAGCCGGATCAAGAGGCTCCAGAAGAGGGGCGTCATCGAGAGGTTCACCATCCTGGTCAACGAGGAGAACCTCGGCATGAGGGCCGGCGCACTCGCCGGCCTGAACATCGACCCAAAGCAGAGAGAGTCGGTCCTCGACGAGGTCGTCAAGGTAGACGGTGTCAGACTGATCCGAGAGGTCACGGGCCGCTTCGACGTGCTGGTCAACCTGAAGGGACAGTCGCTCGACGAACTGCACAGGGCCGTGTACGACGTCATTGGCAAGATCCCCGGCGTCATCCACTCTGAGATCTTCATGGAGGTCTCGCGAAGGTATCCACCAGTGCAGTTCAGGCTGGTCGACTGAAACCCGCCTAAGATTCTTAAACACGGGACGGGCCTCTGGCCTTCTTGGACCCTCTCATTCTCCTCGACCAGGCAGTTGCCGAGGAGAAGGTGCCGCGCGCCCTCGCCAAGAAGGTGAGGTCGCGGATGGGAGCCCTAGGGGCCTCGGTCGAACGCGCAGAGAAGGCGAGCGGCCTGAGATACCCGCAGTACTACATAGAGCCGGCGCTGCCCGTCTCGAAGGGAGGGGAAGGCTACGGTCAGATGGGCGTCTTCTTCGCAAGGGTCGTGCCCACCACTGTCTCCGGCGCGCTCACCATCCTGGTGCAGTTCACCGCAGCCCTGGTGGCCTACGGCACCAAGGGGTCACTGGACGCCATAGCCGCCCACGAGTTCACCCACTACGTCGAGCTCGTGAGGAAGCTGTCCAGCAAGAACGTGCTCAGCGACGAGGTCGCATCGACACTCTACGAGGCCTCCTTCGCCGACAGCGAGAGGACGGTCCCGGCGAAGCTGCTCTTCTCTGACAAGGCCCTGGTCACTCTCCTCAGCCGGAAGTTCAAGCCTGAGCTGGTCGACCCGGCCCTCAGCAAGAAGGTCGAGGACTCCTGGGTCGCGAAGGGCCTCCCCGTCCGCTTGGTCGGCCCCGAGGCGAACCGGGTCAGGCTAGAGATGAGAGTGGTGGCCGGCGCCCGGTTCGACCCCGACGTCGTGAGAAGGGCCTCGCAGATCGAAGGGATGATGGGGTCCTGAGGCTCTCCGGGGACGAGCGCTCGACCCTGGTAGACATCGCCTCGGAGTTCGTGGGGCAGTCCTCTGTCGCGGGGCTCGCGGCTTACGGCTCCAAGGTGGCCGGGTACGCGCGGCCTGACTCAGACTACGACATCATCGTCGTCCTGAAGCGGTTCCGCGAAGGCGTCAGGTACAGGTACGTGGAGGAACCGGTCGCCGCGTCCGCGCTCATAGTCGACGAGCACCTGCTCGTCGAAGACGCCCGCTCCTCGTACCTCGGGGAGTTCGTCGCGGGGCGGCTTCTCAACGTCTACGAGCCCGTGGTGGGAGGCGACCTGTTCGCAGGCGTGGAGGTAGACTACAAGAGGAGGGTGATCGTCGAGGCCCTGCTCGAGCTCTCGGAGGACTACGGCGACTTCTGCAGGCACCTCGTGGTGCCTTACGACTACTTCCTCTTCGAGAAGCTTTCCAAGAGGGCGTCGATCTATCCTCCTGCCCTCTACAGCTATGTCCAGACATACACCTGTCCCTCCGGACCCGAGAACCGGGCCGCGTCCATGGCAGGGTTCGAGTCGGCCGCACGGCTCCTTGCCCCGGACGGGTTCCTTTCGTTGGCCGAGGAGGGCGTCATGGCTTCTCCAGAGAAGCTGAGGGGGGACGCATTCACCAGGGTCCAGTCGATGTTCTCCCTTACGGCCAGGGGACTGACCCAGTACGCCGTCCACGGCTACGCCGGCAGGGTGGGCCTCTCGGTCTTCAGAAGGGAGGCCGAGTCGAAGCTGAAGAGGGTCAGGGAGGCGCCTCGCCGCATGCCAGAGCTGGACCACCCCCGCTCTCTCCTAATGCTCCAAGAAGGCATCATGATACCAGACGCCTCGCTCCTTGACAAAGAGGTGAGCGAACTGCTCGGCTTCGCTGCCCACACCACCAAGCAGCACGACCTAGGCGAACCCTATTCCACGACCAGAGTCCTGACCTTCTCGGACGAGAAAAGGGAGCAGTCGGTCGTGGTGAAAGACTACTCCGACGTCAGGGCCATCAAGTGGGCCTTCTTGGGGGTCTGGGCGGCCGCCGCGAACCGGTTCAGCATGACTCCCATGGCTAGGCTCGACCGTGAGTACGCCATGACCAGGAGCCTCAGGGAGGGCGGCGCCCTCGTCCCAGCAATCCTCGCGGTGGCGCCCGGAGAGCGCATGATAATCAAGGAGTTCGTCAGCGGCCCTCCGCTCTCGAACGTGATAGACGGGATAATGAAGGGGAAGGAGGACGGCATGGAGCACGTGTCGGCGTACGCCGAGCTGATGGGGAAGGTACACTCCGCCGGGTTCGCGCTCGGCGACGCGAAGGCGAGCAACGTCGTCGTTTCCCCGAGCGGCCTGTTCCTCACCGACCTAGAGCAGTCGGTCAAGGGGGGTGACATGGCGTGGGACATCGCCGAGTTCCTGTACTACACCGCCAAGCTCTCCACGCGCGAGGAAGCGATGAGCCGAATCGCCAGGGCCTTCCTGGAGGCATACAGGCCCCCAGACGCCGCAGAGACGATCTCCAAGGCGAAGACGGCCAAGTACTACCGTCCGTTCCAGCCCTTCGTCGTGCCGAACATGGCCAAGATGCTACAGTCGACCATGGCCGAGTTCTGCTAAGGCTTCGACAAGAAGGTCGTATAGCCGCAGTTCCCGCAGGTCAGGCGGCCTTTGTGCTGGGCCATGAAGTAGCCCTTGCCGCACCTTGGGCAGTCCTTCCTGAGTCGTGTCAGCGAGTCCCCCTCTACCTTGTACAGCTTGTGAACCTGTATCCTTCGCTTAGGCGCCTTCGGCTTCTCCTTCTTCTCTGGCTTCTTCTCCTCTGCAGGCGCTGCAGGTTCAGCCGGTGGCGCGGGGGCCGGTGCCGCGGCCGCCGCAGGCTGCTTCGACAAGCCTACTTCTTCGCCTCCGCAGGAGGCGCCGGGGCGGCCGCCTTCTTCCTCTCCTGCTTGAGCTTCTCCCTCTCCTCCTTGGTCAGCGACCTCTCCTCGAGGTACCTTGGCTGGATCCTCTTCTTCGCCTCTGGGGTGCCGTATACATAGAACCTCCCCACCAGACCCTCGGTCCCTGCCTGCCCGTCGAGCCTGATGACAGCCACGTTCTCGAGCGGGACGCCGAGCTCCTGGGCCACCGCGGCCGCGGCTTCCTTCCTCGACAGCCTCCCCGCCTTGGCGTCTATCTTGAACTCGACGTAGGTCCTCTCGAGCACCTTGGACTCGGCCTTCTTCACCGTCTGCAAACTGAACGCCCCGCCCGCTGGAGGAATATAAATCAGTCCGCGGCCCAAGAGACTTCCGGCATCCCCATCCTCGCGAGGATCGCCCTGCTCCTCGACTTCGCGGCAGAGTCGACACGTACCGCGACGATCCCGACCCCGGGCTGGCCGTAGAGGACGACCGCCGAGAGCGGCGCGATGACTATGACAGGGACGGCTAGGAGGTCCTCCTCCCCCGCGACT
>JASHVX010000092.1 GCA_030044375.1 Nitrososphaerales archaeon
CGAGGCCGCCAGGTCCTCGGCGTATTCGCCCGCGGCCTCGTCAGTCTCTCCAAACGAGTGGTGCTCTGAGAGGTATCCGACCTCCTCGGGGTTGGAGGGTATCGCGAGCCCTATGGAGGCGGCTATCAGCCTGTGGTCTTCGTTCGTCGAGTTCCTCGCCAGGACAAGGAACACGACCTCGCCCGGCTTCAGCAGGCCGACCCCCTGCTCCCTGGAGATCTTCGTGCACTTGGGGGGTATTATGCTCGAGACGCTCACCAGGTTGTATCTGCTTATGCCTGCGTCTCTCAGGGCCTCTTCGAAGGACGCGAGGTTCTCCTTGTTCCGCCCGACTCCTTTTGTCAGAAAATAGTTCTTCGGGACCAGGTCCACGCCTGGGCCGCCCCCGATGGGCCCTTCTAAACATCGCGCCGGCTCCGACTCGGGTCGGGACGGGAAGCGTCGCCGGCCGCCTGAAGGACAAGCTTCTAAAACGCCCCGCGCGGCGCTTCGAAGAAGTTGGCCAGCGGAGAACTGTCTTGCAAGGGCCTCACCAAGGTCTACTCTGCGTCCAACGGCCGGAAGGCGCTCGACTCGGTCGACGTCCGAATACCTTCCAGGGGGATCTTCTCGCTGATAGGCATGAACGGGGCCGGAAAGACGACGCTCGTCAGGATCCTCGCGACCCAGCTCGAGCCGACATCGGGCGCCGCATCGATCGACGGGATAGACGTGGTCTCGCAGGCCGCGAGGCTGAGGGAGCGCATCGCGACCGTCCCGCAGGAGGCGAGGACCGTCCCCTGGATGACGCCGAAGCAGACCGTGCTCTCATATCTCATGTGGAGGGGCACCTCGTACGCCGACGCGAGCGCCAAGGCGTCGGAGGTGCTTGGCAGGGTCGGGCTCGGGCAGCAGGAGAACGTGCTCACGAGGCGCCTGTCCGGAGGGATGAAGAGGAAGACCCTGGTGGCCACCGTCCTGGCGTCCGAGGCCGACATCGTGTTCCTCGACGAGCCCACGACGGGCCTCGACCCGATATCCAGGAAGGAGCTCTGGGCGTACCTGGGCACCCTCGCCAAGGACCGGTTCGTCATTCTCACCACGCACTATCTGGAGGAGGCGGAGGAGCTCGCAAGCTGCATCGGGATAATGCACATGGGGCGGCTCGTGGGCCTGGGTTCGCTCGACGACCTGCGGGCGTCGGTGAAGCAGCAGTACAGCATACGCATATCGGCCGGGAGCGCAGTCCCTGAGGTCAAGGAGGGCGCGGTCACAAGGTCGCGGTCGGGCGAGGCCCAGATACTCACCACCGAGGCCGAGGCCTACGGACTGTCGAGGCTGCTCCTCGACGCGGGGGCCAAGTTCTCGATGAGCAAGATCTCCCTCGACGACATATTCTTCCATCTGGTCAACCGAGGAGACGACGAGGTGAGCCGGCGCTGAAGCCCTGGGGCAGGCAGGTCGTCGCGTCGATCCTGGTCAACTCGATCTACGAGATGAAGAATTACCCAGTGGTCCTGATCAACACGGTGCTGTCGCCGCTGTCCTTCCTCCTGCTGATCGCCTTCGTGACGAAGGGGCAGCTGCTGCCCGACGCCATCGAGGGCGGCTTCATCATGAGCATGTTCAACAGCGGCACGTCGCTGCAGGGAGACCTTGCCCACCTGAAGAACGACTTCAAGCTCCAGGACATGGTAGTCAGCTCCCCGACCTCGCCGGCCGCGTACGTCACCGGGATGGCGCTGGCCGAGGTGATATACTCGACACCGGCGCTCGCCGTGCTCACCGTCCTTGCGGCCATCTACATCCACCCCGGGCCGCTTCAGGTCCTGGAGCTGGTCAGCGTCTTCCTCTTGATGTTTCTGACCTCCATAGCCATCGGCTACACCCTCTCCACCTTCTCCAGCGACATCGTGCAGAGCTTCGCCTTCTCCAGGCTCATCTCCACTCTGTTCTCGACCCTGCCGCCAGTGTACTACCCGATCACCTACATCCCGCTGCCGTTCAGGTACGCGGCCTATCTCTCGCCTACCACCTACGCGGCAGAGATCTCCCAGAGCGCGACCGGGCTCCTCTCCCTCTCGACGGCGGGGACCGCCCTCGCATGGGTGGTGCTCCTTGTGACCACCGCGATCCTGGCCGTGGTCGCGGCGAAGAAGGCAAGGTGGCGCGAGGTATGATGCAAGAACTCGACAGCAAGCTGCAAGACCTGGACGCAATCCTGGGAGAAACCCAGGTTTCGGAGGCGGCGCACTCCGAAGCCGCCGTTCAAATGGATTGAACGCCGCGTTCAATCTGGCTCGTTCAAATCGCCGCCCTGAGACGTCTATGGCATGAGCAGCAGAAAGCAAGTCGTCTCGGCGGCGGCTGTCGGCCTGATACTGGCAGTCTCAATGATCGCCGCGGCGGCTTACTTCACAAGCGCCAACCTATCGTCGACTTCCACTTCGGGCACCGGTGCCACCACCGGCGCCGAGGGGCCCGGAACACTGGATGTCCTGCTGACCGACCCGCCCAACGTCCCGGCGGGGGTCACAGCCGTCTACATCACCTACAGTAACGTCGCCGTCCACGTAAGCGGCGCGGGCAACCAGAGCGGGTGGACAGAGTCCAACACCACTGGGACCATAGACCTCATGCAGGCAGTCAACGTCAGCACGACCATAGCAGCCATAAAGGTCAGCGCCGGAGTCTACAACGCCCTGAGGTTCAACATCTCATCGGCCTTGGTGACCTTCGGCGGCGCGAACTACACGGCGTTCGTCCCCAAAGCGCTGCTGACCGTGCCCATCCCAGGCGGGATAGAGGTCAACTCGACTAGCTCGAGCGCGGAGGTCATCGACACCTCGCCCACCGTGGTGAACATAGGCAGCGGCTCGACGCTGGAATTCATCATCAGCGTCGCGGCCTCCTGCTTCCAGGTGCCGCCCAGCCAAGTCACCTCCAGCTGGTCGAGGGCGGGGTTCACCTTCGCCATCGCCAACGCAGCTTGGTGGCTCCGAATAGAGCAGGGCGCGTCGAACCTGACCATAACAAGCGCCTCGATCTCAGCGGACGGGCTTTCGCTGACGGTCGGTGACACAGGGTCCTCCTCGACGAACATCACGGCCATCGTCGTCACCCCGGAGTCCTACTCATGCAGCATCCAACCGGTGACCTCGACGACCACCACTACCACCACCGCCGACAGCGGTGGCCCCATGGTAGGGGCCGGAGACCGCATGCAAGTCCCGCTCTGCCTGACGGGATCTGCGGTGTTCCTGGTGGAGGGAAACGGGACCCTGGTCTCAGTGAAAGGGCTCGTCCGGGACATCACCACCCTCAGCCTGAACCCATCGTCCTCGGTGTGGTCGACCTTCGGCCATGACGGGCTGACGATAGCGGGCGGGGGAACGGCGACTCTGACCTACGCCGGCGGGACCTACTTCGGGTTCCCGGCGCTGGGCCTTGGCACAGGGGTCGTCTCGGGCGACAGCTATGTCGTGGCCGTGATAGGCACCGACTCCGTGGCGCAGACTACAGTGGTGGCCTCGTAGGCCACCCTCCCCTCATTTCCGAGCTCGCTCAGCAGCGTGTCAAGACCTACAGGTTCACATGACTCGAAGTCATGCTTAAATCGCAACCCCTTGCGAAGGGGGCGATGCAGGCTGGAGCTGGCGAGAAGCGCGCTAGGTATCTGAAAGCGACGCGAGTCGCCGCCATGGCGATGCTCGCCGGGCTCTTCATCGAATACCTTCTGGGCATGTACGTCAACCTTTACGCAGACCTGCCGGTCGGCATCTCTAACTTCTCCGGGTCCTATCCCGGGCAGAGCGTCGTGGTCTCCCACATGCTGTTCGGATACGTCCTCGGGGTCGTAGCCGTGGTGACGCTCATCCTCTCGGCACTGTCCAAGGAAGGGAGCCTGATAGCTCTCGGCACCCTCGGCGGTGTCTGCATACTGGGGGCCGGCGTCGCCGGGATATACTTCTCGTTCGCTACCCACTTCTCGAACAACGCATACTCATTCACCATGGCCGTCCTATTTCTCCTGGCGTCGATATTCTACGGGAACGTGCTCCAAATAGCGAGGACCTCGCTCAAAGGCCACACGGCGCTTCCGCCTCCAACCGTGTAGGGTCGTAGACGCTGAACGCGAGAAACCGCGCAATCGCCCCGGAAGCCTGTAAATCTCTCAACGCTTATTAGTGGACCTTGAAGTCCCTCGCTCCAAGCGATGCAAGTAGAGAGGAAGGGCGTCAGCACCGTCATCGCCGTGGTGATAGTGCTTGTCATACTGATAGTCGCAGTTGTCGGCATCTACTTCGGAGTGGTCGCTCCCTCTGGGAAGACAACCACGTCGACAACGTCGAGCTCCGTTTCGTCTTCGACGACCTCGTCGAGCTCGACGACGTCGCCTACCAGCTCGACCACCTCCAGCACGAGTTCGAGCAGCTCGTCCTCCGCAAGCACGTCGACCACGCCGGTCTCAAGCAGCTCGTCCTCACTGAGCACGTCAACTACGCCGATCTCGACGAGCCAGTCGAGCAAGGAGTCGACGGGGGTCGCGACGACCTTGGAGTACGCTTGCCAGACCGTGACGAGCACGACCGTCTATCCTCCGACGACCTCGACAGAATCGCTGGTCGAGACCGCGACCACCGAGACGGTCACGGCGACGACATACACCGTGCAGGCGACCACAGAGACGATCTCTCCTTACACGTTGGCATGCTACACGTTCTCGGGCACCACATACACCGAGTCCCCAACCAGCTACACCGAGACGGCGACGTCCTACACCATCTCAGGGCTCACGATCACCTACGCTACCACTACGGTGGCTCAGTCGACCTCGACCTACACGTCGACCATCCTCACCTACACGGTAACCACAGTCACCACGACTCAAGGATAGTTCTCGTAGACTGGGACCTGCTGGCACAGGCCCTTAGATCAGCGCCGCGTGCGAGAGTGCAACGAGGACACCGTTAAGCACGAAGAAGCTCCCGAACACAAGGAGGACCGAGCCTGCCAGTAGATCTAGCGCCCACCTGGGGAACCTGAGGAGGTACTCGTACGAGACGGCCGAGACAGTGGCAAGAAGGACGATGCTGACGAGCGCGCCGGCCATCGTCCAGTCGAGGTTGAAGGCGCCCGCCGCGGCAAGCACGAGGCTTGCTTCGAAGCCCTCCGTCAGCGTTATCGTGAAGACGGGAAGAGAGTTGACGAATGAGAACGGGACGACCTCGGGCTTGTCCGCCTGGTAGTGAGCCATGTCCTTCTCGACTGCCTCCGCCTCGAGCTTCTCCATCTTCACCCGGAAGGACTTCTTCCCGAAGTAGTACCTCTTGAAGCCGCGGAGGAACCTGGAGGAGAAGTAGAGGATCACCGCGCCCGTGGCAAGGAAGACCACGGCCTCGGGCAGCTCGACGAATACCTGCCTCACCCCGAAGAAGATGAGGACGGAAGCGAGGCCGCCGGTGACCACGCCGACCAGCACGTTCTTCCGGCCCAGCTGCTTCACCGTGGCCACCGAGAGTATCGCGACCTCGCTGCCCTCGACGAGCACCGCCTTGAAGGCGAGGAGGAAGGAGGCGAGCACCACTACGGCGTTGGCCAAACGGCAAGGCTCGGCAGGAAGGTGCGATTTATCGCTTCCAGACCGCAACGGCAAGACATAAGACAGTCAGGGAAGCCTGCGGCGAGGATGCCGAAGGCGATCACGCCCTCTGACTTCGCGCAGTACCGGGCATTCTCCGAGCCCAGCCTCTCTCCCGACGGGAAGAAGGTGGCCTTCTCCGTGCGGAAGGCAAACCTCGACGACGACTCGTACGACTCGGAGGTCTACGTCTCGGACCTCAAGGAGGGCGTAAGGGACCCTTTCACCACAGGGAAGAAGGACTACGACCCCGCGTGGTCCCCCGACGGCAAGTCCATCCTGTTCCTCTCGAGGCGCGGCCTGGGGAAGGACGACAAGGGGAACGCGCTCTACGTGATCGGCTCGTCGGGAGGAGAGGCGCGGCTACTCCTGAGGTCGAAGGATGGGATCGACGACCCTCAGTGGTCGCCTGACTCGAAGACAGTCTACTACCTCTCCTATGTCTCCAAGAAGCAGAAGGACGACATCAAGGTGATCAACCGCCCGACGTTCTGGTTCAACGGCCTCGGCTTCGTGTTCAACAGGCGGAAGCACCTCTTCAGGATAGACGTAGGGACCGGGAAGGTCAGGCAGCTGACGAGGGGGAGCCTCGACATCGGCGGCTTCGCCGTGTCGCCGGACGGGAAGCAAGTCGCGGTGACCTCGCCGGCGTCGGAGTTGAAGCCGTACCTCTCAGACCTCTACGTCCTTCCCGCCTCCGGGTCGGGGAAGAGGAGGAAGCTCACGAGGTCTAACATGGAGATAGCAAGCATCGCGTGGAGCCCTGACGGCGCAAAGCTGGCGATGGCCGGGAACGACCTGAGGTCGGGATTCGCCTCGCACGACCACGTATGGACGATAGGGGCCGGTGGAGGCAAGCCGGCCCGACTGGAGGACGTGGACAGGAACAAGGGCAACTCGCTGAACTCGGACGCGAGGGCCAGGTCTCACGGGCCGGGGAACCTGGTCTGGGACGATGACGGCATCTACTTC
>JASHVX010000093.1 GCA_030044375.1 Nitrososphaerales archaeon
GTAGTGGGCGTCAGAGCTCACGTTCACCACCCGCGACGGAGCCCCGGCGAGGAGAGAGTCCAGGACGAGGTTCGTGAGCAGAAAGTGCGACAGGTAGTTGACAGCGAAGGTGGCTTCGAGTCCGTCCGAGGTCTCCGTGCGCTCCCCTAGGATTGTCCCGGCGTTGTTTACGAGGGCATGCAGCACCGTGTGAGTGGCCTTGAACTCGGCCGCGAGTCGCCTTACGGACTCCAGGGAGCTGAGGTCGGCTTGCAACAGCTCTAAGGACTGGCTGCCGCTTTCCTTCTTGACCTCGGCCATGGCCGCCGTCCCCCTGTCGCGGTCTCTGGCCACCATGACGACGGTCAGTCCTCTCCTCGCGACATCGGCTGACGCGGCCTTCCCCATCCCCGAACTGGCCCCGGTGATGAGACAGACTCTCTCTGCCATCGAGCCTATCGTCGTCAGCCGCGATATTAGGCTGCTGGGAGGGTCCGGCGTGGCTCTAGGCCTTCCTGCCGGAGAAAGCTGTGACCACCCCCGCAGAAAGCTTCCGGCGTGTCAAGGCCCTCACTCCCTCTTCGAGGAAGGCCTGCTCGATGACCTGGCCCCAGCGGGCTCCCTCGACGATTCCCGGAAGTTCGTTGAACGTGGCTGCCGCTTCGCTCTTGGCCAGGCTGAGCAGACAAGCGGCGGCCGGGATCGCGCCGTGCAGGTACAGCCTCACGAGCGGAGACGCAGGTCCGCTGGGCCTTGAGAAGTCGTAGACGGCGAGCCTTCCTCTGGGCTTCAGCACCCTGCTGGCCTCTTTGGCAAACGTCGGCACGTTGACGTACTTCGGGACGTAGCAAGAGACTACGGCGTCAAAGGAACTGTCAGGGAAGGGGAGCGATTCCGCATCTCCTACTACGAGACCCTCGACGCATGAGACCTTCTTCGACTGTCCGACTCTGATCATCCTCTCAGTCAGGTCGATGCCGACGACCTGGCAACCGAGGCGGTCGAGGGACTCCTCGAGGAGACAGGTGCCGCACCCGATGTCTAAGACGCTGTCCCCGGGGCCGATGCCGACTGCACGGATAGTCCACGCCTTCCAGTATCTGTCCTGGACGAGCGTGGCGACGTCCAGGGCAAGCTCGTAAGAGTCTGCGAGTCCGCCGAAGATTCCCAGGGCCATCTGGTGCATGCCACCTTCGCCGCGTCTCCCTCGCTGCGCCATGATCAGCGACTGAACCTGTTGTCACTCTTATCTGTGCGCAGACCCCAGAAAGAGTCAAAGGCGGCCGCCCCCAAGAACATGGCGTGGACGGGGAGGAAGGTCCGACCCGTGGCAACGAGTGGTACGTGCCGAAGTTCGGCCCGAGGAGGTTCAGGTTGTTTGTGGGGATGACCTTCATACCTTACACTCTCATGAACGTCAGTTACGTCGTTACGGGGTCCATGCTGGCGCCGGGCGTCCTGCACTGGGACAGGGTCATTGGAATCGCGGCAGTCTATCTGCTCTCCGTAGGCGTCGGTGCACATGCGCTTGACGCATTGGCTCCAAACAAGCCCTGGGGGGCGTTCCTCTCAAGGAGGCAGCTCGAGGCGCTGGCTGTGGCTGGCCTGACTCCTGGGCTCGCCTTGGGGCTCTTCCTCGCTCTGAGTTTTGCCCCGTGGCTGATAGCCGTCGGCTGCATCGAGCTGTTCTTCCTCCTCGCCTACAACCTTGAGCTCTTCGGGTCGAAGTTCCACAGTGAAGGCTGGTTCTCGTTCAGCTGGGGATTCCTTCCTGTGGTGGCCGGCTACGTTCTCCAGACAGACTCCCTTGGAGTCCCGGCGCTCGCGGGCGGGCTCTTCGGATTCGCGACAGCGTACATAGAGGCGAACGCATCCAGGCCGTACAAGGCGCTCAGGATGAGAGGAGCCGACCCCGTGTCGGCAGAGTTGTCGGCGCGCTTCGAGCGCGTCCTGAAGGGAGTGGTGGCTTCGGCACTTCTGCTGGCCGCCCTCCTGGTTCTGTACAGACTGTGATCCCGGTGTCTGACCTGCCGCCGCGACGGAGGAGCGAGCCGCCACAGACCTCCCTGGAGAGTGTGGGCACCGACTACCCGAACTGAGTTGGTCTTGACTCTGATCTGTGTCGGCAGTAGGACGGCCCTTTAGACAGGGGACAGCCCGCCGCCCTACACGAAATCAGGCGAGGGTCTGGCCGCCTCGTGCTCCTGTGAGAGGTAGGACAGTGGGGCCCTCACGGCGCCGAAGAGAGCGGGAAGGATGAGCAGGTAAAGCAGCGGCTGGAAGCTCAGAGTTATTCCGAACCCTGAGGCCGACAGCGAGATGACGCCGGCGTTGAGGACGAAGTAGATGTAGTAGGCTATCGCGATGTAGGATCCTGTCTCAAAGAAGACCGATATTCCCATCCCCTCAGTGAGAGCGCGGATCACCTGCAGGCCCGTTATGATGGCGCCGAACGCATAGATTGACGCGAGCGAGATGTAAGGCAAGGTCGACGGCGAGACCAGCAGGCTGGAGAAGGCGCCGTACAGGAACCAGGGTATGACTATCCAGAACAGGACGTTGACTACCAGCACCAGCGCCCCGCGGTAGATTCGTCTCCGCCATGTGATGCGGCCCTCGTCGAACATCATTGCGCTCCTCCGGAGATGAGGCTCCCCAGATTCACCGAGACGTTCACGGACGCGAACGGCTCCAGTGAGACCTGCACCTGGCCGTCTATCTGCAGCCCGTCAGCCAGCGACTGCGAGTAGTTCTGCAGCGTCATGACAAAGTGCAGCGTCTGTGACTGGCCGGGCATGACGTTGATCGTGGGCGAGTTGCACGAGGTGCCGCTTCCGGCGCTAGGGCTGCAGCTGAGTGACAGGGCGACGGGGTAGAGCCCGCCATTCTCCAAGGTCACGTTGAGGTAGACGTTCGCAGCAGAACCTTGAATGACGGTCCTGGAGGATATCGCCGGCGAAGAGGCCCCGCTGTGGACGGTGTTCAGGACGTTAGTGAGGTCCGCGTAGGCCGAGTACCCTATCGTGGAGAAGGTGACGAACGAGACCAGCGTTATCACGAGTGCGACCGACCTGAGAGAGTTGCCCAGCGGCGAAGGCTCGCGTTTCAAGGGGACTTTGGTTCTTGTTCGGGCTGCTGGGTCATCACACCGACCCCTTTGTCAACCTTGAAGGTGACCACACCGACCCCCCGTTCCACCTTCTCGTAGTCTATTCCTCGTAGCATCAGGAGAGAGCCCACCCAGCCCATGATGCCCAGGAAGAGGGCTTCGACGGCGGCTAGGAGGAGGACTCCCATTGAGGTCGTCAGGTCGGTCGCCGGTGCAGACTTCATGTATGTCTGGAAGACGTAGAACCCCATGGCGAATGTGAAAAGCAGCAGGACCAGCCCGATTATCGCAGAGCTGAGCCCCAAAGCGCGAGCCGTTCGCACGGATTTCGCGGGAGGCCTCCTCGATATTTAACCACCGAAGTTCAGATAGAGAGTTCTTCTCGTCGGTTCTGTAGCTTCTTTTTGACCAACGGCTCAGTAGCGCGCCATCGAGCGGTCGACCTCGCTCGCCCATGCGTCTATCCCGCCTTTCAGGTTCCTTACGTTTGGGAAGCCCTTGCTGTTCAGATAGACGGCGGCATAGGCGCTCCTCACTCCAGTGTGACAGTAGACGACCACCTGTCCCGTCCTGTCCAGCTCTCCAAGCCTGTCGGGAAGCTGCGCGAATGGGATGAGGCGTGCGCCTTCGAGGTGGCATGTGGAATATTCCCCAGGTTCCCTGACGTCGACCAGCAGAATGCCCTGGCCTCGGTCAATGGACTGCTTGAGCTCGCTCGGGGTTATCTCCTCTACGACGTTCTTGGGCTTCGTGCCGCAGAACTCCTCGTAGTCTATGAGTTCCTTGAACCTTCGCCCTGGGGCGCACACCGGACAGGATGCGTCCTTCTTGATTCTCACCTCTTCGAAGGACATCCTCATTCCGTCGAAGACCAGCAGTCTGCCGATGAGTGGGTCCCCCAACCCCATGAGGAGCTCGAGCGTTTGCGCGGCCTGGATCGCACCCAGTACCCCAGGCAGGGCGCTCAATACACCTGCCTCCGAGCATGGCAGAGTCGAGCCCGGGGGAGGCGGGATTGGGCTGAGGCAACGGTAGCAAGGCCCTGCCGGAGCGAAGAACACCGAGGCGTGTCCCTCGAAGCCGAGGACGCTGGCGTATACGTCCGGCTTGCCTTGGAGCGCGCAGGCGTCGCTTATCAGATATCGGCTGGGAAGGTTGTCGGTGGCGTCCAGGACCACTTCGTACTCCCCGATTATTCCCATGGCGTTGTGACGGCTGAGCCTGGTCTGGTAGGCGACGACCTCGACGTCGGGATTCATCTCACCTAGCCGCTCCTCTGCCAGCCGCGCCTTCTTGAGGCCGGCGTCTGACTCGCGGAACAGCGGCTGTCTCGGCAGGTTTGAGAGTTCCACCACGTCGTCGTCGACGACTCCTATCCTGCCTACTCCTGCAGATGCGAGGCAGACCGCGGCAGGCACCCCGAGCCCTCCCATGCCGACGACCAGGGCGGAAGACCCATGCAGTCTGTTCTGTCCGGCCGCCCCGACTTCAGGCAGGACGAGGTGCCTAGAGTATCGAACGGACTCAGATGGGGTAAGGGACACGCTTCTAGCCATCGGCCGGTCACCGCGACTGCGGTGTACATGAAATCTTCGGGCAATGACTGCGGCCTTCGTAGAGCTTAAAACCAGGACGGAGCGACGACCGACTTGAATGCTTGAGGTAGGCGAGGCGGCTCCCGAATTCACGCTCTATGACCAAGACAGGAAGCTCAGGAAAAGCTCCGAGTTCCTGGCCGCAGGCCAGAAGACCATCTTCGCCTTCTTCCCAGGGGCGTTCACCGGCGTCTGTACGCAGGAGATGTGCACATTCAGAGACATGTATTCGGAACTGGAGACGTTGAAGGGCAGAGTCGTCGGAATCTCAGTGGATGCGCCCTTCGCGCAGAAGGCATTCGCAGAGAAGAATGCGTTGACCTTCCCCTTGCTCTGTGACTTCCAGAGGGAGGTCGTCAGGAAATATGGCGTCGCGTTTGACAGGCTGGGAGGGCTCGAAGGCTACGTGTCGGCGAACAGGGCGATCTTCGTGGTCGATGGGCATGGCAAAATCACATTCAAGTGGGTTGCTCCAGACCCAGGGAAGCTGCCTGACTTCGAAGCCGTGAAGAAGGCATTGCAGTAGGAAGCTGGCTCCCGGCCTACGCGGTGCCCGGGGGCTGTTGGAGACGTTCGTAGAGCTTCTCCATCCAGACGTAGTAGTCTTCAGAGCGATATTTCTCCCTCGTCCCCTTCACGAAGGGCTCCAACCTCTGCCATGCCAGTCCTGTGGCGAACATCTCGTCCGCCAGCTCCTCCTTGACGTATCCCTTCTCCACCAAAAGCCCCACTGACTCGAAAAGGGAGGCTATCTGCTGGAACGCCAGTTGGTCGTCGGGGGGAAGCTTCTGGAACTCCTCGTAGGACGATATCTTGGTGTTGATCACTGTGAACCACGACCTTTGCACTTCCAGGCTGTTCGCAAAGTCGTACATCTTGGTAATCAGATCCACTGTGGCCAACTCATGGTTTTGCTGGAGCTGAAGCGCGGCAGTGTTTGCCTGCTTGAACGAGGCCTCGACGAGCCGCCTGTTGTCTTTCATTTCAATGACTACGAAGACGGTGCCCAGGATTATGGCTATGGATGCCAGTATGGTGGTGTCGGCAGAGATTGAGTTGAAGTTGAGGGAAAGGGTGGCCCCAATCATAGCCTTCTGACTCAGCCTTCGGCGCGTGTCCTAATTCAATCTGCCCTTCTGGTCTCTCTCGGAAGGCTCTGCAAGCGGGCCGCGGGTGGGATTTGAACCCACGGTCTAAAGGTGACTGCGTTTGTGCTCCACAGCCTCCTATGTTGACCAAGCTGTGCCGATGGCCTGAGCCATGCGACTACACCACCGCGGCCACGCAAACCTTGGCGACAATGCTTCAGATATAAGACTTAGAGGTCGTTCCGTCGAGATTGCTAGCTGCCGCCCTTGATGCGCATTATCTTTGTCTTGCCGAGCATCAGCCAATACTCGACCTCTGTCCCGGGACCGAGCGTCCCGTTGAGCTCGGCGGCCTCTTCAGGGCTGGGCTTCGGGGTCTCGAAGACCTCGAAGGTCTCCAGGTCCATGACCTGCACCGAGTTGTCCATCACCGAGGTTATCTGCCCGGAGCGCTTGTCGATCATGGGAACCTCGACCCTCGACTCAGCCGGCGAGACGTAGCTCTTCTTCGACCCGGTCGTGATAGAAATCGCAACGAGCCTCACCTTCGCGCTGCCGTGCTTCCCGGGCTTGAAATGTTCGCGGCTGACTATCTTGCACGGCTCGCCGTCGAGTATGATGTAGCTTCCCTCTTTGAGGCTGCCCAAATCAGCCGGTCTGCTGCTCATGGTTATCCGGTCGCGTCCTGCCTCGCGGTCGAAACTAAATAAGTCCATCAGTCAATGATGGCCCGTCACCCTTCCTTGAGAAGCGTCGGTGCCGGTGCATCGAAGACTAAATAAACGGCCTGAACTTCACAGCATGAAAGTTGGACGCACCTGGGCTCCGATGCCTGCCAGCCGCGGTAGCCAGATGCGCATAAGTGGATGAACATCCGATGATGATTCGAACAATTGTCTGAGCCAGCATACGTCCTTGACTCGACCGCGTTCTACGCGGGCATCCCCTACCAGGGCAGCGGGAGATACTTCACGACGTACCTAGTACTCGAAGAGGTCAAGCACCACAACGTGGGCTCATCGTTCCTTCACTCGAGAGTCCACGTTACAGAGCCTTCTCCCGATTCGGTCAGCCGCGTCAAGACGACGGCCGTGAAGACAGGAGATGCCGGAGCGCTCTCCCAGACCGACTTGTCCCTGCTCGCATTGGCGTTGGACCTCTCGCGAGATGAGGGAGGGGTCAGCTTGGTCTCGGATGACTTCGCCGTGAGGAACGTCGCCGCGGTGCTGGCCATACCTCTGGCTCCTACATCGATCAAAGGTGGAGGCTGGAAGAGCATCGCGTGGAAGATCTATTGCAGAGGGTGCGGGAAGGAATACACCAACCCGAAGCTCACGGTCTGCCCGGTCTGCGGGACCCAACTCGCCCGAAAGGCCTCGAGTGCCTGACCGTGGTGCTAAGACGGACTAACTAAGTCAGAAATTACTACCATGTTTATTAGGGAGGATATATACCAATGGTTGTAGAGTGAGAATTTGAACAGACCACAATCAGCGTTGCAGGTTTCGGATAGGTGCCCCCACTGCGGGAGAAGGGCGCTCGTAGATGACGTTCATACGGGCGAGCTCACGTGCCAGAACTGCGGCTTCGTGGTGAGCGAGCGCGCGATCGACCAGGGACCAGAGTGGAGGTCATTCGCTGATGACGGAGGGGCTGACAGGGTGAGGACCGGCGCCCCGACTTCCATCACCTACAAAGACATGGGGTTGTCGACCATCATAGGAAGGTCTGACAGGGACGCCTCTGGAAGGGCGTTTGGGTCGGCCATGCACTCCACCATGAGCAGGCTGAGGAAGTGGGACAGCCGCTCGCCTGCGTTCGGCTCGACCGAGAAGAACCTGAGCGTCGCGCTTCGAGAGCTCGAGAAGATGGGAGACAAGCTGGGGGTCTCCCAAGCCGTCAAGGAACGGGCAGCATACATCTACAGGAAGGCGCTGGAGAAAGGACTGCTCAGAGGCCGATCCATAGTCGGAATCGCCGCTGCTTCGCTGTACGCCGCCTTCAGAGACACGGAGACGCCACGCACTCTGAAGGACGTGGCAGCCGTGGAGAACCTCGACAAGAAAGCCGTTGCCAGGGACTATCGGATCCTCCTCAGGGAGATGGACCTCAGCATGCCTGTAGCTGACGCAGCGAGGAACGTCACAAGGATTGCATCCAAGGTAGGTCTATCTGAGAAAGTGGCCCGCAAGGCCGTCGACATCGTCAGGATGACTGAGGAGAGAGAAATCTCGGCGGGAAAGGCGCCTATGGGGCTCGCTGCAAGCGCGCTGTATTTGGCCGGGGTCATAGAAGGCGAGATGAAGACCCAGAAGGAGATAGCCGAAGCAGCAGGCGTCACGGAGGTGACCGTGCGGAACAGGTACAAGGGCCTCAGAGCGGACCTGGGCAAGGTCCTAGGGCTCGACCCTGACTCGCCGGTCTGAAAGAGTCACCTGAAGTCGCTCGAGTCCGTCGCCGTGGGTCTGTTCACTTTCTGCAGAGGGTTTCGTAGCCTCCGGCTTTGTCTTGCACGAAAAAGGGAGGATGCCTGGCCGTTCTCGCGGCCAGGACCATTCTGTTTGCCTGTGCTGTGCTATGCTGTTACGCTGACCGTGGCCGCAGCTGCGCTCGGCTTGTTGGCGTAGTTCCCGTGGAACGACGCCTCGATCCTGACTGAGCCGACGCCTGTGCCTTTCAGCGTGAGCGTGTACCTGCCGGTGCCTGCGATGGTGCCGACTGAGGAGTAGCTGACGCTGCCCGTCCCTGAGATCTGGGTGAAGGTCACGGTCGTCCCCGCGACTGGGGATGTGAAGCCCAGGACCTTGACGGTGCATGTGATGCTGCCGCCGATGGCGGTGGAGCTAGGCGAGCACGTGAAGGAGAGTCCGGTCGT
>JASHVX010000094.1 GCA_030044375.1 Nitrososphaerales archaeon
TTCGCTGCTGGAGAGTTCTCCTCTTCCGATGTCGCCAGGGGATTCGAGGAGAAGTTCAACCAGCCGGTAAAGCTCAGCACGATCTCGACGTACCTGACCAGACTTGTCGAGAAGGAGTACATCAGGCGCGAAAGGTTCGGGAACTCCTGGGTCTACCGAAGGGTCTACCTGAAGAAGAGCCAGGTCGCAGAAAGGTAACGAAACCCATCAGTTACCAGAGTTCGGAAGACGGCTACGGGCGGAGTCAGTGAGCTGGTAGACGAATGGCTTCCGTGACGTGTTTCGCACGACCAACCCTGCGTCAAAAAGGACCTTCATCAAACGCGCTGCATGCTCTCTGGATGTTCCAATCAGCTCTTTGACTTCGACAGAGCTCCTCGGCCTTGCCGCTAGGAGGTTCAAGACCTTGAGTTCTGTCTCATCCAATGTGATTTGCGTGACTTCTGTTGTGACCTCTGGCGTGATGCGTGACGCCAGAGGCGAGTCGTGCGCTTCTGAGGGCCGCGGAGGGACGACTTCTGCCACTGGTGGAGACTTGGCTGGGGCCGGTTCGGCAAGAGGGCGAGGCTTGTCCTCTCCGACCGGTCGCCGCTGGTTTGAGTAGTGCTCCTGAATCACCTCCAGTCTCCCCATCATATCGACAATCCTCTCATCTTGCTTGTTCAGCCGCTGCTCCAAGGTCCCCCAGAGGTCCTTCCCGAGGTCCGTCGAAGCGTTCGCCCTCTGCGAGATTTGCCTGAATTTCAGGAGCAGACCAAAAGAGAGAACCACGAAGAATGCAGAAGCGGCAGCCGCGGCCGAGACTACGAGTTCGTCCTCAAGGGTCAACATCACAAGGGTCACAATCAGTTTGTGATAAATGTCACGATTTCATCACAAGACAACCTGGTCGAGAATCGACCCGAGCACTTCTGAGAGCCTCGCACTGTCGACTTCGGCATTGTTACTCGACTGCGCAACCAATTCGAACAGTCTACGCACATCATCAGTACGGACAAGTCCCAACGAAGTGGCTACGAGTACCGTCGCAATCGACCTTCTCACTCTCTCTCTTCCCTGGGCTACCGTGTGATAGTAGGATCCGATGCTCACAGGGCGGCCGCTTCTGGAGGCGGCTGCGTCTTTGAGTCGGATGGCGCCCGATCTTACTCTGAGATAACTGACGAGGGACTCGAACTGCTTTTCCGTCAGGTCAGAGGATGCTCGGAGACTTTCCGGGAGGCTCATCCGCATCTTTTCAACCCTTTTCGTATTAAAGATTGCCAGGTACGAAACGGAGAGACTTCGTCTGTATGAATGAAAAAGACGAAGAAATTTCCAATATATAGATGTCAATATCGAATACTCGTGTCAACGCTCAAACCTGGCTTGCGCTATCTTAATTACTTCGAGAATCAGACGACGCGGCGAGACCAGTCATGGGGCGGAGAAGGAAGAAGACGCTCAGAGTTACGAGGAGGACACTACCGAAGGTGTTCGCCTGTCCACGATGCGGCAACGTGGCGATTAGAATCACATCACATGAAGACGAGACATCACAGGACATCATCTACCTCGTAGCGTGCGGGAACCTAGCCTGCGGAGTCCGGCGCGAACTGAGATACCCCACGAAGAGGGCCGACATCGATGTCTACAACACCTTCGTAGACGACTTTGCTAGAGCTGGAGCCTAGTTGAACGGTCCCGGGGCCGTTGAGAGATATCTCATAGAAAGTAGCAGGCGGGGTCCAATCTGCGCCGCTCTGATAGATCCAGAGGACTTTACTCCAGCGGAGGCTGCTGATACTGCAAGGGAAGCCCTAAGCGCTGGGGTCAAGCTGCTGCTCGTCGGAGGTTCGACACTCTCCGATCAAACAGGACTCGACCGGGTGGTAAGCGCCATACGAGAGGTCACAAGAGACATCACAACATCACCTGAGACATCACAAAAGTCTCCCGTTCCTGTCATCTTGTTTCCGGGGAACGTGACTGGAGTGTCCAAGTTCGCTGACGCAATACTATTCAGCAGTCTGTTGAATTCGACGAATCCCTACTTCATCATAGGTGCACAGGCGCTTGGCGCGATGGAAGTATACAAAGCGAAGATCGAAAGCATCCCAATGGGTTATCTTGTCTTTGGCAGGGAGAGCGCCACCGGCTTCGTCGGTCAGGTCAACCCCCTTCCATCAGCAAAGCCAAGTCTTGCCGTCATCTACGCGTTGGCATCCAAGTACCTCGGCATGAGGGCCCTATACCTTGAAGGAGGAAGCGGAGCCAGCGAGCCCGTCCCACCGGACACCATACGTGCGGTCAGGAAGTTCTACGACGGCCTTCTAATCACGGGAGGCGGTATCGTGTCTCCAGAGAGGGCACGGAGTGCTGCGCGTGCTGGGGCCGACCTAATCGTCATCGGTAACCTCTTGCAAAGCCCGGGATATCAAGAAACATTGAGGGGCATCATATCTGCTTCAGAGGGTCGGAGAGCGCCCAAACGCGTCTAGAACCACGAGCTGCCCGATTGCAGCATCCCGTCAAAGGACTGGCTGTGCTTTATCTGGTGACTGTCTATGGTGGAGGGAGGTACCAAAGTTGAAAGTTTCTAAGAACGGCGAATTAATTGGGCCGAAAGCCAACAGCATCTTCAAGGCAAGTCTCAACTTTGAGAAGGACGGCACTCTCGCCTATATCATCGAAGTACTCAAGAGTCGAGACATTTGGGCCATTTCTCTCTCCCCAGTTGATCTAGGGCGAATAATTGACGCTCTGGCGACCAACAACCAAAGGCTCTCAAAGCACGAGTCGTCCGAGTCGCCGGCGAAGGCCATGCGCGAGGAGCTCCTTCAAACACTGCGCAGACTGGACGAGTTAAAACGAGAGGTCGAAGGTACCGACCAGGCTGACCTTTAGAGCGTGCCTAGCGCAGGCAGTCTCATCTAGCGCGAGGCATATAGAGACCGACACCCCGAGAGCCCTAAGAAGAAACCACCAGGGCAGTCCTTTAATGTCCGCCTAGCCGCTCCGACCACCTGTTGTCGTTCTCCGCCGACGCGGCATGGGAGAGGGTCCGCAAGCTGGCACCCTTCCCAGAGCGGCTCACCGACTACTACGGAGACATACTGGGCCAATACGAGTCGGCTTACCTGGTCGCAACCAAGGCCCGGGCGATGGGGATCGACCCTGTCGACTCGGTGGAGAGCAAGACGGTCTTCGACCTTGCCGACCGGGTCAACCAGATGCTCCGGCTGGACCAGTTCGAAGGGCTGGTCGATCGCCTGAGAGACCTGCTGCACTCCACCACGAAGGAGCGGGCGGCGCTCACCATCGCCCAGGAGATAGCACTCGGCAAGTTCGGCGTCATGGACAAGCACGAGGCCCTGAACTACGGCGTCCGGGCGGGGCTAGCAGTGATGACCGACGGGGTGACCGTCGCGCCGCTCGAGGGAATCTCCAGCGTCACCATCAAACAGAACGACGACAACAGCGACTACGTCTCGGTGTCCTACGCGGGACCCATGCGCTCGGCGGGGGGAACCGAGGCTGCGTTCTCGCTGGTCATCGCAGACGTCACAGGCAAGAAGCTCGGGCTGTCCAACTACAGGGCCAGGAAGGAAGAGGTCGACAGGTTCGCCGAGGAGCTCAGGATCTACGAGAGAGACGTTGGGAGTTTCCAGTACAAGGTGACCGATGACGACATCAGGCAGGCGATATCCAACCTCCCCGTCGAGATAGACGGAATCGAGACGGACCCGATCGAGGTCGTGGTCCACAGGAACCTGAAGCGCGTCGCGACCGACAGGCTGAGGGGCGGGGCGTTGAGGGTGTTGAACGACGGGGTAATCGGACGGGCCCACAAGCTCGAGAAGAAACTCGCCTCGCTCAACATAACAGGGTGGGAGTGGCTGGCCGGAGTCAAAGGCGGCACTCAACAGACCACCAACGAGACCGAACAGAGCGGGGCCCACTTCGAGGAGGTCATATCTGGCCGAGCCGTCCTTTCGAAGCCGAAGAGCAGGGGAGGGTTCAGGCTAAGGTACGGGCGGTCGATCAACACTGGACTCTCGACCTTGGGCATCCACCCGGCAGTGGCGACCCTCCTCGACTATCCTGTCGTGCCAGGGACACAGGTCAAGGTCGACATGCCCGGCAAGGCGGCGACCATCGCGTTCGTCGACTCCATCGAGGGTCCCACAGTGCTGTTCGGTGACGGGAGCATCAAGCGGGTCGCGTCCGTCGCCGAGGCCGAGCAGGAAAAGGACAACATCGTCAAGATCATAGACCTCGGCGACATACTCATCAGCTACGGCGACTTCCTCGAGAACAACAAGAGCCTTCCACCATCGCCCTACGTCTCAGACTGGTGGATTCAGGACTTCGCGCACGCGCTGTCCTCGGTCCCCGAGGCCGGCGAAAGGCTGGCGAAGGCGGGGTTCGCCAGCGGCAGGATAGCAGAACTGTCTTCGAGCTCGGAGACCGTGCCGACACCAAGGGAAGCGATAACGATATCGAGGGTGCTGGGAATCCCGTTGCACCCTTCGCACACGCCGCGCTTTGACAGAGCAACGGTCCCCGACCTGGTCGAGCTCCGGGCCAAGAGCACGGTGCGCGGGGCTCAGGTCGCGGTCGACACGTCTTCCGGAGGCGCGTCGCAGACTCTCAGGAAGTGCCTGGTCGAACACGGCTTCGTCGGAGACACGGCGTGGATCAAGGGTGACACGGCAGAGATAATGACGGCCACGCTGAGGCTCGACGACACCCACGACGCCCGTCAGGTGCAGCCTAACGCGACCGACCCTCTCGAGTTCGTACGTGCGCTGTCCGGCCTGACTCTGAGAAGGCAGACTACGACCACTGTGGGGGTGAGAGTCGGGAGGCCCGAGAAGGCCATGGTGAGGAGGCTCAAGCCGCCCGTGCACACGTTGTTCCCCGTGGGCCTGTCGGGGGGGAACTACAGGGACATCATCGCAGCGTCAAAGCAGGGCCCCGTGACGATAGAGGTCGTCAACCGGTACTGCCAGTCGTGCAACGAGAGGCGGCTTTCCTCCAAGTGCGCCGTCTGCGGCTCGTCGACGCTCCAGTTCATGTCCTGCCCACGCTGCCGCCTCGCGACGCCCGACGAAGTCTGCCCTAACTGCAAGGCGAAGACATTGCCATACTCTGACCTAGAATACGACCTCAAGGGCAAGCTGAACTCCATCAGGACCCGCATCCCGTTCGACCCATCGAAGCCGGTTAAGGGCGTGAAGGGGCTGATGAGCGTCTCCAAGACGCCCGAGCCGCTCGAGAAGGGCGTAGTCAGAAGCAAGCACCAGGTCTTTGTCTACAAGGACGGCACGCTGAGGATAGACGTCACGAACGCGCCACTGACACACTTCAGGCCCAGTGACATCAAGGCGGAGCCTGGAAGCCTAGTGAGGCTGGGGTACGAGACTGACTACAGGGGTAATCCTTTGGAAA
>JASHVX010000095.1 GCA_030044375.1 Nitrososphaerales archaeon
ATGCCGGTCTGGACGCCGGGTCACTACGTGGTGGAAGACTTCGCGCGCCATGTCGAGGGTGTCAGGGCTTTCGACGCTGCGACCGGCGAAGAGCTCGCGGTCGCGAAGCTAGGCAAGAGCGAATGGTCGGTCAAGTGCCCCGGAGCGGACGCGGTGAGGGTCGAGTACCAGGTCTATGCCTTCTCGTACACGGTCAATTCGAGTTACATCGACGACATGCACGCCCTAATCAACGGGGCGAGCGTCTTCCTCTATCGCGAGGGCATGACGGGGGCGCCTGTGAGGCTCAGCCTGTCGCCCAAGGAAGGGTGGCGCGCGGTCTCGACCGGGCTCACGCAGGTTTCCGAGTGGGAGTTCGCCGCCCCCGACTACGACGTGCTGGTCGACTCTCCGATAGAGGTCGGGAACCAGGAGGTCAGGTCGTTCGAGACCGGAGGCGCCAAGTACAACGTGTCGATGTTCGGATACGCCCCCATAGACATTGAGAGGTTCGTAGGCGACATCAGGAGGATCGTCGAAAGCACGACGCAGATCTTCGGTCAGGTCCCGTACGAGAGGTACGTCTTCCTCGTGAACTTCACCGACGCGGTCGGGGGCGGGCTCGAGCACCTGAACAGCACGATGTGCTTTCTGCCGCGCCTGAGGACGATTCCCAAGGAAGAGTACGACCAGTCGATGGGGCTCTTCTCACATGAATTCTTCCACGCCTGGAACGTCAAACGGCTCCGCCCTGCCGGCCTGGGCCCCTTCGACTACTCCCAGGAGACCTACACGAAGTCCCTCTGGATAGCTGAAGGCGTCACGAGTTACTATGACGACCTGATCCTGAGGAGGGCCGGGGTCTACACCGTCGAGGAATACCTTGAGGCGTTCGTGATGAATGTGAATCTGATGCGGTCGCTTCCCGGGAGCGGGCGACAGAGCGCCGAGGAAGCGAGCTTCGACGCGTGGACGAAGCAATACAAGCCTGACGAGAACTCCCCCAACGTGACGTGCTCATACTATACGCAGGGCGCCGTGATTGGATGGATGCTGGACATGGCCATCCGAAAGAAGAGCGGCGGCGGTCTGAGCTTGGACGACGCGATGAGGAGGATGTACGGCGAGGCGTTCGTCAAGCGAGGAAGCGGGTATGCTGACAAAGAGTTCGAGGCTGCGTGCGTAGAAATCGGAGGACAGGAAGCCCAGGAGATATTCGAGTCTAGGGTCAGGGGAAGAGACGCGGTCGACTACGACAGATATCTGGGACACGCCGGTCTCAGACTCGTCAAGAAGGACGAGCGCGCAGAGGAGAGGGGGTTCCTAGGAGCGAAGCTGAAGTCGGAGTCCGGGAAGACGAATGTGACGACGGTGCTGCCGTCGTCTCCCGCAGAGGCGATGGGCCTGGCCGTCAACGACGAGGTCCTGGCCATCGGCGGCATCAGGGTCAGCGCGGAGAGAATGGGCTACTGGGTCGGGACGACCGCACCAGGCAAGCCAGTGAAGCTCACGATCGCCAGGAACGGGCGGCTCATGGAGATCGAGGGGAAGATCGGGAGGAGGCCCGCCTTCGAATATCGCATACAATCGGCCCCTGACGCGACTGAACAGCAGAAGGCCATTTTCAAGGGATGGATGCTGGGCGAGTGGAAACAGGAGCTGAAGTATCCTGAGTATCCGAAGTCGCCGGAACGGAGACCCAGTTTCGACTACGTGTAACGCTTGTCCGCGCCACTGGGCGGGGACCTCCGGCTCCTGGGCGCCTCCGGGACCAGAGAAATATAATACGCCGACGGGACAGACGAGACCGTCCTTGCGAATAGGCGTCCTGTCCAAGAACATCGACTACTGGACGACGCGCAAGATAATCAAGGCCGGGACGGTCAGGGGCCACGAGACCACCTTCTTCAAGACGGGCGACGTCCAGCTCAGGGTGGACGACGTCTATTTCGACGCGTTCCACGGCGCGAAGTCCTTCAGAGAGACCGACGTCGTCATCCCTAGGGTCGGCAGAAGCCTCACCGACTTCGGCGTGCTCCTTCTTACGCACCTTGCGTTGATGGGGGTCCCCACCACCCTCTCCTCCGGCGGGCTTGCCACCGCGCGGAACAAGTTCGCCACCATGCAGAAGCTGCGGGAAGCGGGCCTGCGCATCCCCGAGAGCTTCCTGGTGGCCTCGAAGCTCAAGGCAGGTGACGTCATTGAAAGGACGCCGCCGCCCCTGATCCTCAAGCTCCTCTCTGGGACCCAGGGGGTGGGCGTGATGAAGGTGGAGAAGGTCAGCGACGTGGGGCCGATAATAGACACCCTCGTGGAGCTCAAGCAGCTGATCCTGATCCAGAGCTACATCCCGAACCCTGGGGAGGACGTCAGGATGTTCGTCGTCGGAGAGCAGGTGATAGGCGCGATGGTCAGGAAGGCGGGCCCCCTTGAGTGGAGGAGCAACATCCACCTCGGAGGGAAGGGGACATTCTACAAGCAGACCGAGTCGGAGTCCGAGATGGCGGTCAAGGCGGCCAGGGCCGTCGGCGTCGAGGTCGCCGGAGTGGACATGATAATGTCGAAGGAAGGCCCCTACGTGATAGAGGTCAACGCGTCCCCGGGCTTCAAGGGCCTCATGAAGGCCACCGACATCGACGTGCCCGGCGAGATAGTCGAGTATGCGGTAGGGAAGGGAAGGAAATGACGTCGGAGGTGCCGGTTGCCGAGAAGCTCGTGGTCCGTCTGGTCGAGAGGGTCAGGATCGCCGGACCGGGAGGAGAGGAGGAGGTGCGCGCCAAGATAGACACGGGGGCCGACAGGACCACGGTCGACAGGGACCTGGCGACGAGGCTGAGACTGGGGCCCCAGGTGGGCACGGTCAAGCTGAAGGCCTCGGCCAGCAACCAAAGGACAGAGAGGCCTGTCGTGGAGGCGCTGGTCACATTGGCGGGAAAGCCCTTCAGATTGAGGGTTGGGATAGCCGACAGGTCCCAGATGAGGTACAGCGTGATAGTCGGAAGAGACGCGCTGAGGTCCGGACACTTCCTGATAGACCCGTCGAGGAGGAAGAGGAAGGCGGGCTCTCAGTCCAAGCGTTAAAGCGGGGGCGCAGGCCAGGCGTAGGCCAGCTTGAGGATTCCCGCCCATGCCACTCCAGTTGATGGGGATGTGGCTCCCCCGGGCCGCAGCCTGCGTACTGTCCTTGGTGTCGTCGCCGCCCTCGCGCTCATAGTCGGGGTTGCCGCGCTGGTGATAGTGAGCGGCCCACAGCGCGC
>JASHVX010000096.1 GCA_030044375.1 Nitrososphaerales archaeon
AGGTGGAGTCGGGGGCGTACTTCGCGGCTTCCTTGGCGACAGAGGCGATGATACCAGAGTTCTTGGCGAGGAGGTCCATCCTGGTCATCCCGGGCTTGCGACCGAGGCCGGCCGCGACTATCACCAGGTCTGACCCGCGCAGCGCTGAGAAGTCGGTCGAGCCTGTGACGTCGACGTCGACGCCTGCGTCGGAGAGCCTGTGGCTGATGTCCAGCGCTTCGCCTTCTGCAAGGCCCGGTACTATGTCGACGAGAGATACATCGTCAAGGCCAGTCGATGCGATCTCGAGCGCCGACTGCGCGCCCACCTTTCCGGCTCCGGCTATGCCTATCAATGAGGCAACCCCTCAAGACCGCGTATAAACTGATTTCGTTGAGCCTGTTGCGGCCGCGCATCCTTTCGAAAGCGCAGTCTTAAGACATAGTCAGGCATCTCATAGGGGACTTTGCCGATCTCGGAGTACCTGAGGGGGATCCGCTCCAAGGTCGGCCATGAATTGCTCCTTGTCCCTTCAGTGGCCATGCTGGTGAGGGACGAAAAGAGAGGGATCCTGCTGACGAAGGACTCGGGCTTCGAAGACTGGTCTCCGCCTGGAGGGAGCGTCGAGCCAGACGAGTCTCCCAGGGAAGCTGCGATAAGAGAGATGAAGGAGGAGACAGGCCTGACCGTCGAGCCGGTCCGAGTCCTAGGAGTGTACGGCGGGAAGGATTTTCGTGTCGTCTATCGAAACGGGGACGTCGTCTCCTACGTCACGACGGCGTTCGAGTGTAGGGTCATTTCAGGAGTGCTGACGCCTGACCATGAAGAGGTGCTCGATGCCAGGTTCTTCTCCGAGGCTGAGGCGAGGTCCATGCGGCTCTCGCCTATGACCAGGACCATCCTGCAAGATGCATTTGGTCGAGGCTAGCCGACCCTGGACGGAGCGGTGGCAAGTGAGGCTCGCGCGGCCGCGACTGACGTGTGTAGTCAGAGCCTCAGTCCGAAAGACTGCGCGAAGTCCTCGAACTGGGAATAGGCGGCGAGGAACTGCACCCCTTTCTCCGATATCATGTACTTGGAGATCTTGTCTCCGCTCAGCTCGAGGAGCAAGCCTGACCCGACCAGCTCGGAGAGGAGCTTGGTCATCCTCGTGTATGACATGTTGCCCTTGCGTATGAGCGTGGTGACGCCCACGCCCGTGCCCTCTGTGTTCATGTCCTTGGCGGTCGTGAGGACGTCCGCGATGATCCTTACCTGTGTTCTATATGGCGCCATCTATCTTTGCTCCTCTTACTCCGAAGTTCAATACCGGTGTGAACAGTATCAGCAGTCCGACCTCTTTCATAATAATCTGGACTAGTGAAAGAACGTCAACGTTCAGGTACAAAAGTGATAACCATTGCACGAACGTCCCGAGGCCTATCATCGCGAGTCCCACGGCGATCAGGAGCGTGTCCGGCCTCTTGGTGCTGACGTAAGAGTACGCGGTCTCCGCGACGCCGTAGAGCACGAAGAAGAAAGACAGCACGCTGAGGATGTTGACCAGCTGGGGCCCGGACAGGGTGATGACCGGGAACATCAGGAGCGCCAGTCCGGCCCTCCGCGAGATTATCACGTCCAAGGCGTGGGAGAAGGCGAGGAGGAAGTAGCCGAGGGTCTCGAAGAGGAGGCCCGCCACCACCATCATTGTCGAGAACTGGAGAGACGGGAGGACCTGGCCCAGGCCGACTATGCCTTCCACCGCGAAGCCGAAGCCGAGGAGCGCGAAGGCCGACGCGAGCCTGAAGAGCGTGGGGCTGTGCGTCTGCCTCACCCCTCTGAGGGCGACGTAGGCGATCGAGAAGGAGACGAAGACGCCGACGAACTGCAGGGCGTCGCTGACTGACAGCATGTCGACTGACAGAGGCATGCGGAAGGCGTCTTTCGCTGTTCTTCTATAAAAGCGTGCGCGACGGCGAGTCGGTTCTAGTGCGTCTGCTGGACACGGCCTCGCCCAGTCCTCGCAGTTGCGTCTGGTGGATATGCGAGTTTCGGGCGGCCACGGCTAAATGAGAGAGGGTCGAATCCTGCGCGGTTGAAGGTCGCTTTCTCCTCGGTCGGACTGAGGGCATTCGGATGACCGTGTTCATTCCAAAGACAGGACAGTCCAATAGGAAGCGAGCCAAAAGTGCTTACCTCGCCGCCACACTGAACTTCGTGATTATGGGACTTGGTTATCTCTACTTAGGAGAGAAGAGACGCTTCGGAGCGCTCTTAGTGTCGAGTCAGGTCATAGCTGCGCTGTCTATCGTGTTCTGGAACTACGCAGTATTGGCTCCTCTTTCATATGACATAGTTAGCGGCCTCGGCAGGCTGGCAATCGGCATGGCCTTCGCACTCGACGCGTATGAGATGTCGTCTAGAAACGGTAAGGCGTGATACGCAATCATGAAGGGTTCGACTTCGGCCTCTACGAAGCCTTCGCCGCCCTGATTAGTTGCATCCATCGGTTTCCCTCTAAGTTCAGGTCCATCCCCGCCCTCTCTGCAGGAGTCTGGCCCTCTAAGGCCGCGTGGGGCTTGACGAAGTCATACTGAATTTTCTGGCCTTCGGCAATCTTGATCCCGTGTGACTTCCAACCCGTCTGAACCTTGGCGCGTTCCCTCAGCGTCCCGTTGAACCGTTCCACGCGGTTGTCGGAGCGGGGAATGCTCCGATTCCAGCACTTGCGACATGGCTAGCGTGGTTCTACGCCAAACATCAGGGGCGTGTTCGAGCCAGTCTGAACAAACACACTCCACCATTTGTTACGTCGTCTTGCCCTTTGGACGGAACTCAGTCGGCCTCGACGTAGAGGATCGATGACAGTGGTATGACGAGGTCCTTACCCTTGGCATGCGTCTTGACGAAGCCTTGCGACGCAGTGCTCCAGTCGATTGCGTCGACGTGGAACGTCTTGTCGATCGTCCCTGCGCCGGCGGGGACCATGACGATCTTAGGCATGCCCCGTCGAAGCCAGCCCAGCCCTCACTCTTAAGGTAGTTAGCGCGAATAGCGGTGCCGGCAGGGCTAGTCCTCACCAGGTTAGCCCTGCGACTGACGTCAACCTTGCGTGTCCGCGATTGGTCGACGAAGGACCGAGAAACCTGCCTCGCTGAAGTGGTGGTCGAACGCGAAGGCCTTCGAGACAGAGACCTGTCGTATCAGGGCGAAGCCTGGTGCAGCCGGTGAAGCTCCAGGCTACTTTGAGGCTGCTGCTCGAGGCGGCCTTGTCCATGAACGATGTCGCGGCGGCAAGGTACCTCCTTGACCTGAGCAGCGTCATCGTCTCGTCGAGGATGTAGTCTGGGGTGACAGGGACGCCGTGCGCCCCTTTCGAGATCTGGGCCAGGAGCCTCCTGGCTGCCGCATGGTTGATGTCGTCCTCGACTTCCAGCGCATACCACGCTCCTGTGTCGACGAAGATCAGGGGGCGGCGCCGTAGATGCACCTGTCGTGCTCGACGGAGCCGTCGTCGCTCTTTCCGGTCTTCAGTGAGGATGGACGCCCCGAGAAGATTGGGTCGTCTTGCGCCACCTTTCCTTCAATCATTGTCCTCGCCGCTTCCCTCAGCACGCCTCGACGCTCTTGGACCTACCTCTGGCGTAGTCCTCCAGGAGCTTCTGTTCCTCGTCGGTGAGGTGGTCTGCACTACTCTCATGTCGCACCTATCACGCGACATGCCGCATGTCGCGCATAAGCTTGCGAGTTGCCAGTAGCCCCCGCATTTCAGGTCACTTCGTGATGATGGTCAACACGTCCTGGTCCATCAGCCTGTGCGTCATCCCCACCCTCTGGCCCCCGAACCTGACGCTCTTCCCCCATACCTGGGCGTACCGGAAGTCGTCCTTCATGTTCCTGTGGACCTTGTCGCAGATCTCTAGGATGGTGGCTCCGTTCCTCACTATCATAGGCTCCTCGAAGTCGGTCTCTCCGGTGCGTCTGCGCATGTAGATCCTGACGAGGTCGAGGCGGCCGTAGACCTCCTCTCTCAGAGCCTGGAGGTTGAGGTCGGACTCGGCAGAAATCGGGACGAACTTGTGAGGCAGCTTCCGGCCGAGCTCGCTCGTGAACCCTGTGTTCACGAGGTCGATCTTGTTGACGACCGTGAGCGAGGGGACGTAGACCCGGTTCCCCGCGAGGACGTCGAGCAGCTGCTCCTCGTCGATGTCCTGTCTGACGAGGACCCTGGCGCTGTTGACGTCGTATATCCGCAAGACGTCCTTGATGAGCTCCTCGGTGATCCGCGTCAGCTTGACCTGCGCAGAGACGGAGATGCCGCCGGACGAGGTCTTCTCTATCACCACGTTGGGCGGCCTCTCGTCGGTCCTGATCCCGGT
>JASHVX010000009.1 GCA_030044375.1 Nitrososphaerales archaeon
TCCCGTCGTCGACGCCCATCCCTGCGACAGACATCGACAGCAGCTCCACGCTCAAGAGCTGGGACCCGTCGGGCTCGAACTACACGGTCACGTACTCGTCTCTAAATGCCAGCGCGGTCGGCTTCAACTACAAGGGATCGACGATCATCAACGCATCGATAACACCTAACCTGACCATCGCTGACTCGACCAACCCAAGCCAGCAGCTGCCCTACGGGCAGGTCTTCTTCACGATGACGAAGTCGTTCACATTCAACTCTGCGCCCGGCCAGGACTTCACGTTCGCGGCGGAGGCCGTGATCAGACCTCTCGCACTGGTCAACGTGTCAGACATCTACGTGGACTTCATCATCTCAGGACCCACAGGGAACTTCTCCCTCGCGACGGTCAAGGACCCGGTCCTAGGGCCGCTGGTCGACCTGACGAAGTACTCGGTGCGCGGGGGTTGGCAGGTGCTGGACATCCAGAGCGGGCTCACCTCGCTGATAAACATACCGGTTCTCGGCAACACGACCGACCCCTCTGCCCTGATCTTCAACGCCACGGGCACGTATCACCTAACGCTGGAGCTCCAAGGGGTCCCTTGCCAGCCGGGAGGATACGCTCCGAGCGGGACGTGCGTGCCCGGGACGAACACCAAGATCTCCGTGGACGTCTCGTCAGTCAGCTTCACCATAAGCGGCGACGCCTATGGGCTGCTGGGCACCGACTCGCTAGGGAGGGACGTCTGGTCGGAGTTCGTCTGGGGGTCTCAGATCTCCCTCCTGATAGGTGTCCTGGCCGGCGTGGGCTCAGTGGCCTTGGGCACCCTTGCGGGGCTGCTCGCCGGCTACCTGGGAGGGATGTGGGACGAGGTCATCGGCAGGGTCACTGACTTCGTGCTCGTGCTGCCGTTCCTGCCGTTTCTCATAATCATAGTCTTCGTGCTTACGCAGAACCCGGCTCTCTATTCCGACATCTACTTCTGGATCATCATCGTGTTTATCATAGTCTCGTGGCCCGCCATAGCGAGGATCATCCGCAGCCAGGTCCTGTCGGTGAAGGAGAGGCCGTACGTAGAGGCCTCCCGCGCCGTCGGAGGCGGCACCGGCCACATAGTGAGGAGGCACATCCTGCCCAACGTGATGGGCCTGGTCTACTCCCAGGTGGCCCTGAACGTCGCGGGCTTCATCCTGCTCGAGGCTGCGCTCGACTACCTCTCGATATCGATCCACTCCATCAACACGATGACCTGGGGCATCATGCTGTCGCAGTCTCTGAGCTTCGCCACCCAAGACTCGGCGAACAGCTACGTCTGGTGGTGGTTCCTGCCGCCGGGGATCGCCATAGCGGCGCTCTCGCTGGCCTTCGTGCTCGTCGGATTCGCCCTCGACTCAGTGTTTAACCCGAGGTTGCGCGCGAGGTAGCCGGCATGGCAGTGCTAGAGGTCAAGGGGCTACGCATGTACTATGCGACCACGGAAGGGGAGGTCAAGGCGGTGGACGGCATAGACTTCGAGCTGAACGAGGGCGAGGTGCTCGGGATAGCCGGAGAGAGCGGCTGCGGCAAGTCCAGCCTCGCGACCACCCTTCTGAAGCTCCTCCCCAAGAACGCGACAATCAAGGAGGGAAAGCTCATGGTCGACGGCCAGGACATGATCCAGATGCCGGACGCCGTCGTCAGAAGGGACGTCCGGTGGACCAAGGTGGCCATGGTCCCGCAGGGGGCGATGAACTCCTTGAACCCAGTGTTCAGGGTAGGAGACCAGATCACGGAGGCGATCCTGGCGCACAGCGAGATGAGCAAGTCCGAGGCCAAGGCGAGGACCGCGGAGCTGTTCAGGCTTGTCGGGATCGACCCGTCGAGGTACAGGGTGTATCCGCATGAGTTCAGCGGAGGTATGAAGCAGAGGGCGATGATAGCGATGGCGCTCGCCCTCCAGCCCAAGGTCCTGCTCGCCGACGAGCCGACGACCGCCTTGGACGTGGTGGTGCAGGCAGGCATCATCCGGCTGCTCATCAGCCTGAAGGAAGAGCTCAAGATGGCGATCATACTGATCAGCCATGACCTCGCGCTCGTGGCGCAGATGAGCGACAAGACTGCGATAATGTACGCCGGGAAGTTCGTGGAGTATGGGCCGAGCAAGAGGGTCTACGCGTCCGCCCTCCATCCATACACGCTCGGTCTCCTGAGGGCGTTCGCCGACATCCGCAAGCCAAAGCAGGAGCTGGTGTCTGTTCCGGGGTCGCCTCCCGACCTGGTGAACCCTCCGTCGGGCTGCAGGTTCAACCCTCGCTGCCCCTATGCGGAGGAGGTCTGCCGGGAGAAGGAGCCGCCCCTGCAGGAGGCGGAGGAAGGCCACTTCGTCGCGTGCCACTTTTGGAGAGAGATACAGGCGAGGGGCAAGCAGCCTTGAGCGACGACGAGGTCGTGCTGAAGATAGACCACCTGACGAAGTACTTCTCGGTCAGGAAGAGCTTCCTGCAGGCCCTGTCGAGGAGCGCGTCCCAGATGGTCCACGCCGTCGACGACGTCTCCTTCGAGGTCAAGAAGGGCGAGGTCTTCGGCCTCGCCGGCGAGAGCGGGTCCGGGAAGACGACGGTCGTCAGGACCGCCCTGATGCTCACGAGGCCGACGTCAGGGTCCATACTCTTCAAGGGCCAGGACATCAGCAGGATGTCTCAGCGCATGCTGAAGAAGTACAGGCCGAAGATACAGATAGTGTTCCAGGACCCGTACGAGTCCGTCAACCCCAGGATGACGATCTTCGAGATAGTCTCCGAGGGGCTTTACGTGAACAGGCTGGTCTCGTCAAGGGCAGAGGCGATCGACAAGGTCACGAAGGCGCTGAGGGACGTCCAGCTGACGCCGCCCGAGGAGTACATCAACAGGCACCCGCACGAGCTCTCCGGCGGCCAGCGTCAGAGGGTGGCGATAGCGCGGGCCCTAGTCCTGGACCCAGAGATCGTACTCGCAGACGAGCCCGTGTCCATGCTCGACGTGTCGATCAGGGCCGAGGTCATCAACGTGCTGCTGGCGATAAGGCAGAAGAGGGGGATCTCCATCCTGATGGTCACGCACGACCTGGCGCTTTCGAAGGACGTGGTCGACGAGCTGGCGATAATGTACGTGGGGAAGATCGTGGAGAAGGGGCCGGCGCAGCAGGTGGTCTCCATCCCCTACCACCCATACACTCACGCCTTGACGGCCGCGGTCCCGGTGCCAGACCCGGAGGCGCCGAAGGTCAGGGTGCTGGCGAAGGGCGAGATACCCACCAACATCTCGCCGCCCTCCGGCTGCAGGTTCCACCCCAGGTGTCCTTTCGCGCAGGCCGTCTGCGCCGAGAAGGAACCCCCGCTAGAGGAGGTGGCGCCCGGGAGGTTCGCGGCGTGCCACTTCTCGAAGGAGGTCCACGAGGCGTTCTCCAAGGGGCTCGACGGACCGGTAGGGAGCAATGCGGCGTTCTAGACTCGCGCTGGCAGCCCTCCTGATCCTCATGGCGCCGCTGCTGCCGCAGGCGCTGGCGGCGACGACCACCTCTAGCACGAGCACGGCAAGCACGGCCTTCCCGACTTTCTCGGTGCGGCCGGGCGACTCCGCCACATACACCTACGTCATCAAGGAGACGAACGGCCCGTACCAGAACGTAAGCGCCAACGAGGAGACAGTCAAGGTCGACGGCATCAACGTCACGGGGCCGGGGCAGGTGGGCTTCGTCGCATACACGGAGTTCCTCTCCGAGTGGAACAACACGGCGCTCTCGGCCCCGGAGAACCTGGGGAGCAACGTCACCGCGGTCTTCAACCCTTACGTCAACGCGACATACTACGGCGAGCCGTGGATAGGATGGTATCCCTTCACCTACACAGGGCTGCAGGCAGGGAGCGGGACCAACCTCCCCGTAAACGTGACCGTGCTCGACATCCCGCTGCCGTCCGGCAACGTCACCGCGAGCGGCATCGTCCTCATCAACTTCACGGTGACGAAGACCTCCAACCTGATAGACATCAACTTCAACTTCGCCACGGCTACCGCCACTGCGGCCTACAGCCTGGACTACAACGCGACCACCGGTTGGCTCGAGACAGGCACCGTGAACGCGACGGCATACCACGTGAACAGGCTCTTCACATACAACCTGGTCGACTATGTCGGTGCGAAACCGGGCTTCAACCTGGTCTACCTAGCCTATGCCATCCCTGTCGCGATCGCGGCCGTCATGGCCTATGAGATAATCAAGAGGAAGCCCAAGAGCGCCAGGAAGGCCTCGAGGATGAGGGAGAAGTTCACGGGCAAGCCATCTTAGGACACAGGGCACCAAGTCATGCTTCAGTCCGGCGACAGGAGGATGGTCAAGCCTTCGGTCCGGAGCGTTGTCTTCTCTCTGGCGGTCGCGCTCATCGCGCTCGTGGTAGCCCGTTACTACTTCCCGTCTGACTACTATGTGCCAGTGGCCTCGGCCATCGTGGTGTCGCTCGGAGTGACATGGTTCATGCACAGGAGGCTCAGGCCCTACCTCCCCGCCCCCTATGGCGAGGGCAAGACATCCTCGATGGACGCGGCGAGCACGATGAGGTCGGGGCTGCTTCTCATAGTCGGCGGGATCGTGTGCCTGATCGGGGTGTTCGGGAGCGTGTACCTCCTGCCGCCGCCGGTCTACTTCAGCGTGATCTTCGGTCTGATGATAGGCCTCCCGCTGGCAGAGCTGTTCTACTTCGGGCTCGTCAACAGGCTCGAGAGGAGCACCATGACCAAGATCTACTGGGTGACGGAGGAGAAGAACGAAGGCGACGACCTGGTGCTCTTGAAGTCAGTGGCGATGATCCACAGGCACGCCGGCCGCTAAAACTCCCACAGGCCCTTCCAGCTCTTCGCGGGGACGGCAGGCTCGAGCCCGCGCATCAGCACCTCCGCGCACATCCTAAGGTCGGCCGCGGACGCGCCCGCCTCTATTGCGTGCTTCAGCCAGATGGCCGACTCCCGCTTCTCGCGCCCCGGGATCAGGACCCTCAGGCCGACGCCCTTCCCCCTCTCGACCGTCACGTTGAACCTGTGGGGGGTCTGCACCATGAACTCGGTCACGTTCAGCGCCTGGTTCTTGAGGTAAGCAAAGCCGAGCTTCTTCAGGGTGCTCTCGACGTGCTCGGCAAGGAGCCTGTGCTCCGCCCTTACGATCACGTACACGAATGCTACTCTTGTCTGACGGCGTTATTACGCGTGACGCTATTACGCGTGGCGCTCTGTCTTAGAGGCAAGCAGCCGTAGTTGAAAGCCGCCCCTCCCCGAGGGAGGGGCTATAGAAATAGCGGAGTTGACGCTGGACTTCGTCCTACTTCGACGGAGGTGTGGTGGCCTGGGTGTTGGGCGTCGTCTTCGCCTTCGCGGGCTTCTTCCGCATGACCATGTACGCGATGATGATGATGATTATCACCACCACGGCCACGGCCGCGTAGATGTAGCCGCTAGACGACGAACTCGTGCTTGTTGTGCTCGTCGTCGGCGTAGTCGACGTCGTGGACGTCGTCGAAGTCGTGCTCGTCGTCGATGTGGTTGACGAGCTCGTTGTCGAAGACGAGCTGGTGCTGTTCGTCGTCGGCGTCGAGATCACGGACAGCGTGTTGTTCACGTTGTTCGCCACGTACACGAGGCCGTTCGTCGCGTCGTAGGAGACGGCTTCAGGGTTCTGCATCACGGAGACGTTCAGGATCTCCTGGCCGGTCGCGGCGCTCAGGACGGTGACGTTGTTGTCGGCGGAGTCAGCGACGAATATGGTGCCGCTGGTCGGGTTGATGTCCAAGGCGTCTGGACCGTCCCCTGTCGTCAGGTTGCCGACGAACTGGTACGACGTGCCGTTCAGCGAGGTCAGCTGGTTGCTGAACTCATCGGCCACGTAGACCAGGTTGTTCGAGGCGTCATAGGACAGTGCCACCGGGTACAGGCCCACGGTGATGTTGACTATGGGCGTGTTGTTGGACGCCTGAATCACGGTCACGTTGTTGTCGGCGGAGTCGCCGACGAACACCAGGCCCGCGGTCGGATTGATGGCTATCCCTTGTGGAGAGTCACCCACGGTGACGTTCTGCATGACTACGTTGGTCGTCCCATTGAGCACGGAGACCGTGTTCCCTTGGTTGTTCACCACGTAGACCTCGTTGGTCGCTTGGTCCACTGCTACTGAGATTGGACCGAGGCCCACGCTCACGTTCAGGGCTACGTTCGTTGCCGTGTTTATCACGGTCACGTTGTTGTCTGCCGAGTCGGCGACATACAGCATCCCTGTCGTCGGGTTGTACGCTACCGCGTCGGGCGCATCGCCCACACTGACGTTTGCGATCGGCTGGTTCGTGGTTGCGTTCACCAGGGTGATGTTGTTGTCGGCAGAGTCGACGACGTAGACGATTCCCTTCGCAAGGTTCACTGCTGTGGCGTCAGGCGAGTCGCCGACAGGGACTGTGGCGACGACGGAGTAGCTGTCAGCTGCGACCGTTGCCGCTACCATTCCTAGCATCAAAAAAGCGAATGATACGGCTACGATGCTTAGCGCTTTCTTTCTCTGAACCTTCGAAGAGAACAAATGCATCGAATCAGGCTTGCGCCTTACCCTATAAAAACGTTGATTGATTCATAGGGTTATTGTACAAGTCCTCGAGCGGCCCCGCCGGTCCCAAGGGCCTTGATGCGGCCGCCGCCATCTGCCAGACGGTAGAGGACGCGGGCCTTGCGCCTCTCCGGACCCGACACCCGCTGACCGACGCAGAGTGACAAGGTCAGGTGCTGGGATGCCCCGGCCGAAGGCTCGTCCCTCGGACATCATCCTGGTCAGCCGCCTCACCGACGACTCTCTTCCGCACCTTCCACAGTCAGACCCGCGGCCTCGCCTGGCTCGACCGCGGGATCTCGAAGTCGGCCACCTTCCTCAACCTCTTCACGAAGAGCCCCATCGCCTTCGCCTCTGGGCGGCGACCGGGCCCTTCAGATTCCTGCCTCTCTGGGACCTTGGGCGCGAGAAACCAAGTCGGCACGTCGTCTCTGGGAGCGACAACGTGAGGGGCGTCGGACGAGGAAGCCGCCTCTGCAAGGCGGAGGCGCAAGCACGTTGGCGACTTGGTCCGCTCGAGGTCGCACCCGACCCCTCTGAGGAGGGTTCACCGGCGGTCTTCTTGCCGGCGAAGGCGGCAGCCTCGCGGCCGTATCGTACTCTGCAGGCAGGAGATGGACTGCTCTCTGGGGTCGAAGGCATCTGAATGGATAAAGCCTGGCGCCGCCGACCGTGCGCCTTAGCCTTGCGCACACGACGTGCCTCCGGTCCGAACGGGCGAAGCTCGCAAGTGGCCCACTTACCATCACCACTAAAAGGATAAGTACTAGCCGGGGGCCTCACTCGATGCTTGAAGACACACCAAGCATCGAAAAAGATCCTATACATCAGCTCCCTACTCCTAGGGACAGTCCTTCTCCTCACCCCTGCACTTGCGGTTGCGGGCACCACGAAATACAATAACTCGAGCGGCGAGAATGCGATTCTCAATGTCACGGACAACTACGCCGGTTCCATCTTCACTGTGGGAGCGGCTGGTTCGTGCGGAAACGCAACAGTCGCCTCAGGATGTCTGACAATCCCAGTGGAGAGCGACTACAACCCCAACCAGGTCGCAGGTTACATATTCGAAGTCGGAGGGTTCATCGAAGGATCCTCAGGCTTGGGCAACTGGACTCAGTTCCCTGGATATGGCGACCCAGTACCTGGCTACACGTTCTTGGGTAACTCCCCACTCCAGACATGCTCGGGCTATGGCGTATCTCAGCCCAACCTCTGCGTAAACGGGTATGAGACGCTGTACAGCTACCTCAGCAACATGCACTCAGTGTACATGTTCACTGGAACAGGCAAGGGTGACATGATCAACCTGAACGGCGGGTTGACGGCAGACACCTTCTCCATCACGTCACCGGGCGCATCCACACAAGTGTGGATCAACTCGGGACTTGGTAACAGCACCTATAACATAGTTCTCGGCAACACGGGAACTCTGACCATCGGTGCCGTACACAGCACATCAGCGTACAACTACTACAACATAGTTTACACCAGCTAGGCGTTGCCCGTGAGGCAACGCTTTCTTTTTTTTAAGACACCAGCGAGAGCTCTGAACTGAAAGCGACCTCTGGCAACGACTTGCGCGCAGCTTCGCTTTCATCCACAAGCGAAGACTATTCTGTTTAAGTACCTCAGAAGGGTCGACTGCGGCCAGGTTTTGTCGCAGAGGCAGCCGAAGGGCACCAGCAAGAAAAAGAAGAGTCAGAGGGGGCTGGCGGTCGCGTTCGTCGTCCTCCTCGTCGTGGTCGCCCTCCTGCTCTTCCTCCTTCTGCCGGGAGGGGCCTCGCATCTCTTCCCGAAGACGACCACCACGACCACGAAGGCGCCGGCGACCTGCAGCTACTGCACCCTGCACATCACGATCACTCCTACCAAGGCAGGGGAGAACGAGTCGATCAGAGAGATAACTCCCTATCCCGTGACTCTCGACCTTACGGTTAAGCCGAACGGCACGGCTCCGTTCAAGTACCGCTGGAACTTCGGCGACGGGACGAGCGGCAAGAAGGCTATCACCAGCCACACCTACGCGACCCCCTGTGCCTACGACGTGTCTCTCACCGTCACCGACTCGACGGGTGCGGTCACCAAGGCCCAGATCGCGCTGCTCCTCGTCACCGCAGACACCGGCAACGGGGCCCTCGTCGCATGCCCGCAGAGAGGCACGGCAGGGATAACGCCTGTCACGCTGGGTGGAGCGTTCTATCCGGCCAACGTCACGCTCGGGGCCGTGCTCAACGGGACGAAGGTGGGGACGGTCGCGGCCGACAAGTCGGGCGACTTCACGCTCAACGTCACGGGAGACCTCGGCCAGCAAGTCAACGGCACTGTATACGAGTTCGGGACCAACCCCCAGGTCGAGAACGCGACCTTCGTCACCCTGGAGGGGATCAAGGCCACGCCTGCCTCGGGGGAGCCCGGCGACGCCTTCAGCCTCGAGGGTCGCTCCTACCCTCCCGACACCACGGTCTCTGTCTACATGGGCACCAAGTACGTGGGCCAGGCCACCACCGACGGCAACGGCTCCTTCCTGGCGAACTTCACTGTGCCGTCATCCATCCACACGGCAGGCAGGTACAAGTTCGTCACGTCGCCGCCCGTCCTCGGAGCCCAGGCCTACTACACCATCCCGGTCAGCAGTGCGACCCCCGCGCCTG
>JASHVX010000097.1 GCA_030044375.1 Nitrososphaerales archaeon
CCCGTCCACCCGGAATCTGGCGAACTCATAGAGCAGTCCAGGCTGAAGGAGGCCGCCGCGACGATAGCGGAGCTGGCTGGGTCCAAGGTGGTGGTCGCCTCCCACCAAGGCAGGGTGGGGAGGCCCGACTACATCAGCCTGGAGCCCCACGCGAGGGCCCTCTCTGAGATAACGAGGAAGGAGGTGAAGTTCGTGCCTGACGTCTTCGGGCCCGAGGCGCTGAGGGAGGCCGACGCGCTCTCGGATGGCGAGGTGCTCCTGCTGGACAACCTCAGGCTCACGGCCGAAGAGAACCTGGAGTACAGACCGGCGGACGCGGAGAGGACGATACTCGTCAGTCGCCTTGTGAAGCACGTCGACGCGTGCGTGCTGGACGCGTTCTCCACGGCGCACAGGGCTTCGCCGACCATAGTCGGGTTCGCAGGGCTGGTGCCCACGGGCGCGGGGAGGACGGTGGCGAGGGAGCTCAGGATGCTGGACAGGATAGCCTCGGTGGAGAAGGCGCCGTACGTCACGGTGCTGGGAGGGGCGAAGGTCAGCGACAGGATCGAGGCCATAGAGGCCCTGGTCGCGAACAACAGGGCCGACAGGGTGCTCCTCTGCGGGGTGGTCGGGCTCGTGTTCCTGAAGGCTGCCGGGAAGTACAGCGGCGAGCTGGGCCTGGAAAACGAGCAGAAGTTCCTCGTCAAGGCGAGGCAGCTGATCGACGACGACCCTGAGAGGTTCGTGATGCCGATAGACCTGGGGGTCAAGGTCGACGGCGGAAGGAAAGACGTCGACGTCGCTGAGATAAGGGGGCGGCCGCAGGTCCTCGACATAGGGCCGAAGACGGTCGACAGGTACGAGCACCACATCAGGGGGGCGGGGACGGTCTTCATGAGCGGGCCGCCGGGCGCCTTCGAGTGGCCGGAGTTCAGCTACGGCACCGAGAGCCTGCTGAAGGCGATGGCCTCGTCGCTGGCGACCACGATAATCAGCGGCGGCCACCTCTCCTCCGCGCTGAGGAAGTACGGTATCCACGACCAGATCGATCACATCAGCACTGCCGGGGGGGCGCTGGTGCAGTACCTGGCCGGGAAGAGGCTGCCGCTCATAGACGCGCTGGAGAGGTCGCAGGCGAAGTTCGGGCGGGCCGGGCCCGCGGGAACGGTTTAAGACGATGGGTCGGGGCGCGGGCAGCAGATGATAAGGGTCGGCGTCAACGGGTATGGGACCATAGGGAGGAGGGTCGCCGACGCCGTGAAGAAGCAGGGCGACATGGAGCTCGCAGGGGTGACGAAGACCAAGCCCGACTACAAGTCGATGGTCGCAGAGAAGAAGGGCATCCCCGTGTACGCGGTCGACATGAAGAGCCTGGAGGCGTTCAGGGCGGCAGGCGCCAGCGTCAGGGGGACGCTCAACGACCTGCTGCAGAGGGTCGACGTGATGGTAGACGCCGCGCCGGAGGACACGGGCGCCGCATACAAGCCCGTCTACCAGCAGGCCTCGGTGAAGACGATATTCCAGGGAGGCGCCGGCGACATGCTCGCCGAGGCGTCGTTCGTCGCGCAGTGCAACTTCGACGAGGCGAAGGGGAAGAGGACGGTGCAGGTGGTCTCCTGCAACACGACGGCGCTGTGCAGGGTGATATCGGCGGTGGACAAGGGCGTAGGGGTGGCCAGGGCGAGGGCGGTGCTCGCGCGCAGGGCGACCGACCCGGACGACGTGAAGAGGGGGCCGATAGACGCCGTGGTCCCAGACCCGACGACGCTGCCGTCGCACCACGGGCCGGACGTGCAGCAGGTCCTCAAGGGCCTCAACATAGTCACGATGGCGTTCAAGGTCCCGACCACGCACATGCACCTGCATAGCCTGATCCTCAGCCTGAAGAAGCAGGGGGCGAGGAGGGAGGACGTGCTCGCGGCGCTGGAGGCGGCGCCGAGGACGCAGATGGTCGACGGGAAGTCGGGGTTCAAGTCCACGGCTGCGATAATAGACTTCGCCAGGGACATGGGCAGGCCGAGGAACGACGTCTATGAGGCGACCGTGTGGAGGGACTCGGTGACGGTGGTCGACGGCGAGGCGTACATGTTCGTCGCCGTGGACCAGGAGGCCATAGTGGTGCCGGAGAACATAGACGCAATCCGCGCGGTGCACGGCGGGTACACGAAGGAGCAGTCGATGGCGCTGACCGACGCGTCGCTGGGGATAGCCCACCGCTGAGCGGGCTCAGCGCTCGAGCAGGCTGGGGACGCTCTTCAGGACGTACCTCGGGACGGAGTGCTGCTTGGCCAGGTTCTTGACCCTCCTCTTCACGAAGTCGACCGGCTTCTTGCCTGTCACGAGCAGGCCGATCAGCTCGGCGACCTCGTCCATCTCCGAGGCGGTGTAGCCCATGCGCGTCAGCTCCGGGGTCCCCAGGCGGCCGCCCGTGTCGATGATGACGTTGGCCTGTTCGAACTTCGACGAGAAGAAGGAGAGCTTGGCCTCGTCGTAGTCGAGCAGCACCTGGTGGGACTTCGTGTATCCGAACGCCGCCCCCTTGACGGCGACGCCCTGCCCTGCGAGGCCCTTGGCGAGCGCCTGGGCGTTGGTGACCACGGCCTGCGCGTACTCCTTGCCGAACTGCATCATCTCGAGCAGGGCCACGGTGAGGGCGGCCACCCTGTTGAGGTGGATGTTGTCGACTATGCCGGGGTGTATCTTGCCGGAGACGGACTCGAAGACCTCTTCGTTGTTGGAGAGGATTAGGCCGCCCTGGGGGCCCGGGAGGCTCTTGTGGGTGGAGCCGATGAGCAGGGAGCAG
>JASHVX010000098.1 GCA_030044375.1 Nitrososphaerales archaeon
GAACCGTCGCGGAGACGACGAACGCGCACGCCAGAGCGATGCCCGTGGCGAAGAACGCAGAGCCGAGGTCGCCCGCGAAGAGCGTCTCCAGCCTGGCGCCGACCGCCAGTCCTATCGCGTAGCCGCCGAAGGTCGCGAAGTCGAACCATCCCATCCCGGCGCCCCTGTTGCTCCTTCCGGTGAGGTCGGTCACCATCGTCAGGGTGGAGACCGTGACCCCGGCCGCGCACGCGCCCATCAGCGCGTGGAGGCAGGTCACCCAGTAGATGTTCCTGGTCAGGCCCACGGACGCCATGAGGACGGCCATCGCGGCCAGAGAGACCACCAAGACCGCCTTCCGCCCGCCGGTGTCACAGAGCCGTCCGGCCGGGAGCGAGGCCACGGCCTCGAGGGCCGGGTAGAGGGCGAGCGACCCCGCGGCAGCGAGGTCGGAGGCTTTCGAGATGTAGGCCGGGAACAGGATGACGATTATCCCGAAGCCAACCCTTGAGAGGAGCATAGAGGCGTAGAGGACGGTAAGGTCTCTGTCAGGCCCCGACCGTCTCCGTTCCATGTGGCTCCGGATGTCGTTTGAGTTGCTAAATAACCAGTCGAGGTCGACCTACGGCGCTGTCCCGTTGGTTCCGTAGTCATGAGGCTGTCCCCTTGGGCTTGGTATCTGACTCCTTGCTATCATCTATAATCTGCTTTCACAGCTTTGCCGCTTCCTCTGAAGGGGTGGAGATACGACTTGAGGCGGAGCGCAGAGGCAGAGGGTGTGAGATGTTGCCCGAACTGATTCCCGTGTTGCTGACGGATGCGGTGACAAAAGGCTAAGGATTGAGCAGTCAGCAGGTGGTCCAGACGAATGGTAATGGCCGTGCAAAAGTGGCTCTCGTAACACACGCCCCTATCTGAAAGTGTACGCTTCGAACGCTGTGTCGCTTGCGTTCGTAGCGACTGCCCTGGCTACGCTCAAATTCCCTGGCCAATGAATACGTACGCCTTGTCGAGAAAGGCACTCGTTTCAGTCGAGTTAACACCACTCAGTTGGTCCCTCGCGATGTTTCCTTTGTCCCAAGTAGTGGGAGTTGTTGCATCCACCACTGTTAGCTTTAGGTTGAAGACATTCAAGTCCGACTCGCTTCTGGTGCCTCGCGAGGAAGGAACGCGAGTGGGAGGTGGGTTTTCATTATCAGACGAGAGTCATGCAGGGCAGATGCTGAAGTAAGTAAATTCGGCTGTTTGCGTTATGGCAGAGTTCATTGTAACCGAGGCAGGGTTGTTCGAGCCTGTGTATTGTCCTGTTCCCGTACCGGCCCAACCTTCGAAGACCGACCCACCGCGCCCTTCTACATTCCCGCAGGTTTGGGTGGCCGTGATCGTGACATTTGAACCCGCCCACTGGAGCCCGCTGGATGGACTGACGGACCCGCTACCCGTTCCACTTTTCTGCATAGTAAGCTCATATTCACCTACGAAGAGTGGTTCGCAAGGGCTGGTCGCGGGGTTGTTGCTCGAATCTCCTGAGTAGACCGCTTGCCAACTGTAGCCCCCAGCGGAGCTGAAGGTCTCTTTGTCCGAGTTCGGAATGGTTCCACTGGTAACGCTTACGGAGTTGACAGTATGGGTTGTCCCGGAGCAGTGCGTACCGGAGTACCAGTCGTAGGTGACAGTACCACTCGCATTATCCGACGCGCCAGTGAGGTACGCGGTGTCATTGACAGACCCACCAACCGAGATTCGCGATGAGGTGAGGCTTGTGAGGAGATTGGGGTAACACTCGCCAGCATTGCCAGCGTAGCTGAATCCCTGGGTCAGCACCTCAGACCCTGAACCCAGCATGCACCCGTAGTTCATGTTGCTGTTTTCAGCCGTCTCTATCTCAGTAGGAATCCCTTGGGAGGAGAGGTCCAAGTCTGCCGTGTATGTCAGGGTGCCGCCTCCGGCGGTGAAGTTTGTCGTCAGCCCGGTACTGCCGTGGTCTACGCCACACCAACAGATGTTAGACGGCAGCCAAACCCACTTGGCTGCAAGATCTTCAGTAAGGTAGAAGGTCCCGTAGCCAGATCCTCCTCCGACGACAGAAAAGCCTACTGCGTCGATGTACCCCGTTGAGTTGGTAGATTCAGAAATCCCCCAGTTGGCGCCCTGATGGAATATGTCGGCCACGTTTGTGCATTGGTCGCCTTCCGAATTCCACGCGAAATCCTTTTCATAGGGAATGGAAAGATCGTAGACCTCAATGGTGAAGATGGCGCATGAGGAAGAGGTTTCATTCCCAATTATCCCTGTTTGGAACCAATCCCGACCACCAAATGTTCCACCTCTCGTCTGATACAATTCCGACAGGTTCTCGTCCGGATTGTACTGTAACGAGACTAGGCCATTTGCGTTGCTATAGTTCATGCCTGGGCTCAAGGAAGCTACAACACCGGCGTATCCACCTGGAATGAAACAATCCCTACAATCTGAGATGCCAAACTCTCCGTCGTTACTCCCAGTCCATGGTTGGGTTGCATTCACTACGAAAATAAGACTCTGATAGGTCAGAAGCACAACAACCAGTGATACCAGAACGGCGCGAGGGTTAGCTGGCATCAGACTCGACATCAATGCTGATTGTGTTCGGAGCCATCGTACAGGACCCCATGGCGAGTCTCAAACTATCAGGGAAGGCATTAGATCTCTGTGAGCTGGTGTTTGCCTCACACGAGTGAACTGTCGTGTTATTGTCAATCTGTACCCAGACTGGCTGGTTAGCAGTCGCCGCCACTGTTACGTTTGCGCCTGAGGGTATAGAACTATGAAGGAAGACTGGAACCGAGAATCCCAGTACCGAATGAGAGAAGTTGGCTACCTCATCTCCAGAGTTGGAGAGTAGAAGGGTTTGAATGGAAGCGGGGTTAGGAGAGTTCGCATTCAGGTCATACGTCTCATTGGAAACTAGTGCCCCGTTGATGTAAAGACCGAAACTCATTGTGGTGTTCTGTTCAATTTGGTAAGGGAACACATAGATGGAGGCTCCAACAAAGTTGTTCAGACTCTCCGTGGTAAGATACGAGGTAAGTATGGTTGTGTTGGCTGGAATCAGCCATCCCATGAACCCTCTCGCTGCTGTTCCAAATTCGTATGTACTGCTCTGGCCACCCGCACCAAGAGTAACACCATCTGAGCCCGATTTGCCTGACATGTCGGAGATGCCAACAAGAGCTAGAGCCGAGAAGCTAACTATGAGTACGACTGCGAAGGTGATGCGTCCAGAGCCCGAGGATCTTCCAAGAATCTTCAATGGCCCGTCAGCCTAGCGAAACAGGTTGAATATATACGTCCTTAGTAGGGTTTTCCTAACTCTTCGGGACATCGACCCCCTTTGACGTGGCATTAACTGTCGGGACATGGGCTTCTTCGAAGCGTTCTGAATCAGGGTGAGCCACTTGTTCTCTCCTTCGACCCTGATTCCGGCGGCCTCTGCCGGAGTCCTCCCGCCAAGGCCCTCATGCCCGTCGAGGGAAGACTTGAGGACTTCTTCAGTTAGTCCGTTGCAGAGCCGCGAAAAATCGACAATGCTCGGGACGCTGTGTCAGAATCCGAAAAGACGCATGAAATCGACTCGGCCCTCGCGGGACAGCCCGAGGCAGTGCGCCGAGATGTGACACTGCCGCACGCGCCTCGTAAAGAGATATAAGGCGACCTCCCGGCCGCGGGCCAAGGGCGAAGATGGTACAACTTGTCCAGGATTCTGGCATTCGTCGACATATTCGTGGAGTCCGCGGAGATGGACAACGTAGTCGCCTCGCTCTCGAAACTCGACGCTCTTGAGGAGCTGTACGAAGTCACCGGAGAGTTCGACATAGTAACCCTCGTGTCAGCCTCCGACATCGAGGAGTTCAGGGAGCTGCTCAAGAACAAGATACTGAAGATCAAGGGTGTCAAGAGCATGGTCAGCTCGGTCGTCCTCTACACGCACAAGGGCCACCGTTCCGAAGGCGCGCAGGCCCTGCGGCGACCGCGTCAGTAGGCGTCGGACAGCGTGCTCGATTTTTGACTAGGCAGGCTATGGAAGGAGGCGGCGCCCGTTGATAAGCGCCGCCGACACGCTCGAAGTCGTACTGATACTGGGAGGCGCTATCGGGGCCGCCTGGCTGGTCTCCCCTTACCTCACGCGCGTCTACAAGCGCGCCCCTGGCAGGCTAGACAGGTTCCTCGACCCCATAGAGAACAGGATCTACAGGCTCGTCGGCGTTGACGCCGAGCATGGCATGGGATGGAAGGAGTACTTCCTGGTAGGCCTCGCCATCAACGTCGTCCAGATGGTCCTGGCCTTCGTCGTCCTGACCTTCCAGGGCTCGCTCCCGCTCAACCCTCAGGGCTTCCACGGCCTCAGCTGGGACCTGGCGTTCAACACGGTCATCTCCTTCGCCACCAACACCAACCTGCAGCACTACGCCGGGGAGGTCACCCTATCCTACTTCAGCCAGATGACAGCCATCCAGTTCCTGCAGTTCACCTCTGCGGCTACGGGCATGTGCATGGGCGTGGCCATGGTGAGAGGGTTCGTCGCGGGCTCTAAGGACATGGGCAACTTCTACGTCGACTTCGTCAGGACGCTCACGCGCGTCCTCATCCCCTTCTGCCTCGTCGCTGCCGTCGTCCTGGTCGCGATGGGCGTCCCCCAGACCCTCAGCGGCTACCACTCGGTGACGACAGTCGAGGGGGCCACCCAGTCGATACTCGTCGGGCCCGTCGCCTCCCTCGTCGCCATAATGCAGATGGGGACGAACGGCGGCGGATACTACGGCGCGAACTCCGCCTACCCGTTCATGAACCCCAGTCCAGTCTCGAACATATTCGAGATAGAGCTGATGCTCTTCCTCCCCACGGCCCTCGTCTTCGTCTTCGGGGAGCTTCTCGGCAAGAGGCGCGAGTCCAGGCCCATCCTCATCGGCGCCTACGGGCTCTTCGCGATCGACCTGGCCATAGCCTTCATCCCGAACCCCCCTTCCATAGCGACCGGGATCGAGACGAGGATAGGGGGCTTCATGTCGGTCTTCTGGACTGTCGTGACCACGGCGGTCACCACAGGCTCGGTCAACACGACCTTGTCGGCGATGCATCCGCTCGTCATACTCGCGGCCTTCATGGGCATGTTGATCCAGTCAACGCCCGGCGGCAAGGGGGTCGGGCTGATGTACATGGTGATGTACATCGTCATCACCATCTTCGTGGTCGGGCTGATGTCGGGGAGGACGCCAGAGTATCTGGGGATGAAGATCACCAGCAGGGACGTCAAGCTCGTCATGGTGGCGTTCCTCATCCACCCTCTCATCATCCTGGTCCCGACAATCGCTGCCTACGCCACAGGGGCCGCCCAGGCCGTGGTCGGTTCGAACGCGGGCGCCGTCGGCTTCACGCAGATACTCTACGAGTTCACCAGCGCGGCGTCCAACAACGGCTCGGACTTCCTCGGGACGGCCGCGAACACCGTATTCTTCAACGTCTCCACCGCGGTCGTGATCTTCGTCGGCAGGTACGCGCCGATAGGGATCCTCATGGCGCTGGGAGGGTCGATGATGGGGAGGGCGAGGAGCGCGGTGTCCGGCCTGAGGACCGACAGCCTCACCTTCTCGATAGTGCTGATCGGCAGCATACTGATACTCGTCGTGCTCACCTTCTTCCCATTCCTCGTGCTCGGCCCGATAAGCTCCTTCCTCCAAGGGAACGTGAACGGACTTGGCTAGCGCGAAGAGCGGCGACCGTCGGATGCCGCTGACCCGCAGCGTCCTGAAGGACTCGGTCGTCCGCCTAAGCCCGGCGTCGCTCATCTCCAACCCCGTGATGCTCGTCGTCGAGGCCACCTTCTTCATCGTCGCCGCCATGGCGGCCTATCCGCAGGGCTTCGGGCCGCTCGCCACGCCGGGGAAGCAGGCGTTCTACGTCCTCGTCTCGGCGATACTACTGATAACGGTCTGGTTCAGCACTCTCTCCGACTCGCTGGCTGAGCAGCAGGCGCGCAACACTGCGAGCAGCCTCCGGAGGCTGGAGACCGAGGTCGTCAGCAGGAAGGTGGTAAAGGAAGGCTGGAGCTCAGAGACAGTGCCTACGAGGTCGGCCGACCTGCGAAAGGGGGACGTCGTCCTGCTGGAGAAGGGAGAGACGGTCCCGATCGACTCGGAGGTCCTCGAAGGGATAGCCATGGTCGACGAGTCGCTGCTGACGGGGGAGTCGGCTCCCGTCAGGAAGGCGCCCGGCGACCCTCTCATAGGGGGCTCGCAGGTCGTCAGCGACACCCTGACGGTAAAGGTCTCGGTGAACCCTGGTGAGACGTTCATAGACCAGATGATACGCATGGTCGAGTCCTCGAAGAGGCCGAAGACGCCGAACGAGGAGGCGGTCACCATGGTCCTGCTCGGCCTTACGGCGATCTTCACTATCATCATCCTCTCGCTACTCGGGCTCTCGCTCGCGCTCGGCCTCGGGGCCGACCTGTCCGTCCTGATAGCGCTGTACGTGTGCCTCCTGCCCACGACGATTGGCGCCCTCCTGCCTGCGATCGGCCTGTCAGGCATGTCGCGCCTCTACGCGAACAGGATCGTCGCGAAGTCGGGGAGGGCCGTGGAGACGGCCGGCGACGTCGACGCCATCCTGCTCGACAAGACGGGGACAATCACGGTCGGGAACAGGAGGGCGACCGAGTTCATACCCTTCGAGGGGCACACGCCCAGGGAGGTCGGGGAGGCGTCCTTCCTCGCCTCGTGGTACGACGACACGCCAGAGGGGAGGAGCATCATCGGGCTGGCATACGACAGCGGGTTCATCCCTAGGGAGCTCAACACCCTCGAGCTCTCACAGGTCTATCAGTTCTCTGCCGCCACGCGGACCAGCGGAGTGAAGATCAACAGGAACGTCGCCGTCAGCCTCCCGAAGGGGATCGAGGAGGGCGACAGGAGGAGGCTGAGAAGGAAGGCGGCCGAGGCGTACCAGGGGCAGGGAGACTCCCCTGAAATCGAGGTCATCAAGGGCGCCCCAGACTCGATGAGGGCGCGGCTCTCGCCTCTCCCGCTCCGGTACGACGAGCTCGTAGACGGCGTCTCCAGCTCGGGCGAGACTCCGATCGTGGTCGCGAAGGACGGCGCGGCCTTGGGCATAATACGCCTGAAGGACGTCCTCAAGGAGGGCATCAGAGAGAAGATCATGGCCGTAAAGGCGATGGAGATACGGCCGGTGATGATCACGGGTGACCAGCCCCTCACGGCGAAGAGCATAGCCTCGGAGGTGGGGATCGACGAGTACGTCCCGCAGGCGAAGCCCGAGATGAAGTACGGGATCGTCAGGAAAGAGCAGGCCGACTCGCGGATAGTGGCGATGATAGGCGACGGCACGAACGACGCCCCCGCCCTCGCCGTCGCCGACGTCGGGCTGGCCATGAACTCCGGGACCGAGGCCGCGAAGGAGGCGGCGAACATGGTCGACCTCGAGTCGAACCCGGCCAAGGTGATCGAGGTCGTCATGCTGGGCAAGCAGCTCCTCATGACCCGCGGGGCTGTCACTGCCTTCAGCATAGCCAACGACGTCGCGAAGTACTTCGCTATAGTGCCCGTGCTCTTCGCGGCGACACTCCCGCAGCTCAAGGCCCTGAACATC
>JASHVX010000099.1 GCA_030044375.1 Nitrososphaerales archaeon
GGAGCAGGATACATCCCTGACGCCCGCATCCAGGTCGACAGCGCTCGGGTCATGGCCCAGAGCAACAGGCTGATCTACGACGAGCCGGTCGACATCGAGGCCATAGCCAAGCGCATCGCCGACATGAACCAGCAGTACACTCAATATGCCGGCGTGAGGCCGTTCGGCGTCTCGCTCATCATAGCAGGCGTAGACGAGAACAACGGCCCGGTGGTGTACCTAGCCGACCCCACAGGGACCTACTCCGGATTCCATGCCATCGCGATCGGGCAGGGCAGCGATCAGGTCAACGACTACCTTGAGAAGAACTACGCCCCCGACCTTTCGCTTGATGCAGCCGCGACCCTGGCGATAGAGTGCATCTACCTCGTCAGCGAGGACAAGACAGGGACGTCGCACATCAAGGTCGCAGTCGTCGAAGCGTCGAACAAAAGGATGAGGAGGCTCACCGAGCAGGAAGTGAGCAAGAGCGCGGCCGGCGCCAAGACGAAGTCAGACAAGTCCTCCTCCAAGAGCTCCTAGGCACAGCTGGTGCCATTGAGCGGTTTCGGTCACGGGGGCGGGGAGTACAGGCCCAGGACAAGGGAACAGTCGAAGCTCACCACCGTCCGGCTGACCCTCGAAGGGGAGCACTTCGAGATACTGGTGAACCCCGACTCGGCCCTCAGCTTCAAGCAAGGGAAGAACGTTGAACCCTCTCAGGTGATAGTCGTGGACGAGGTGTATGCGGACTCGGGCAAGGGCCTGAGGGCCAGCAGCGAGAAGCTGAAGAGGTTCTTCGGCTCCGACGACCACTCGAAGGCCGCCATCGAGGTGCTGAGGCGCGGCGAGCTCAACCTCACCCAGGAGCAGAGGAAGAGGCTGACCGAGGAGAAGAGGAGGGCTGTGGTGGCGCTGATCTCGAAGAACTTCGTCGACCCCAAGACGTCGCTCCCCCATCCTCCCCTCAGGATAGAGCAGGCGATGCAGGACGCCAGGGTCACGATCGACCCCTTCCGCGACGTCAACGAGCAGATGAAGGCTGTCATAGACGAGCTGAGGACGATACTCCCCCTGAAGTCGGAGAGGGTCAGGCTCCAGGTGAAGGTCCCGGCGCAGTACGCCGGACAGACCATAGGCATACTCAAGAACTTCGGAGACATCCTGAAGGAGGACTGGGGCTCCGATGGCGGGCTCTCCGCAATAGTAGAAATACCGGCTGGCGGACAGCCTGGCCTGCTTGACCGCCTCGGTTCGACGACCAAAGGGGCGGCTCAGGCCTCAGTGGTGAAATAGAACTTGCCAATGGTCCAAAGAAAACAGGTGATACCAGGGGACGTGATAGCCACGGGCAACCACAGGTACGGCAGCTACATCGAGAAGAGAGGCGACGAGTACGTCGCGCTGAGGATAGGGCTCGCCGAGGTCGGCCCCGACGGCGTGAAGCTCAACCCCTTGACCGGCCCGTACCTCCCCAGGGCTGAGGACCAGGTCATAGGGAAGGTGGTGGACATAAACGGCTTCGGATGGGTGGTCGACATCAACTCGTGCTTCGACGGCTTCCTTCCCGCGTCCTTCGTGTTCGGGAGGGAGTTCTCCCCCGCCACCCACGACCTGAGCTCGAAGTTCAAGGTGGGCGACGTCATAGGGGCCCGCATCGAGTCCTTCGACAGGTCCAGGGACCCTCAGCTGAGCATCAGGGGGGAGGGATACGGGAAGTTCCCCGAGGGCGAAATCATTAAGATGTCACCAACGAAGGTGCCGCGTCTTATCGGGAGGAGAGGGGCTATGGTAAATTTCATCAGCGAGAGGACGGGCTGCGACGTCAAGGTGGGGCAGAACGGCGTGGTCGTTATCGTCGGGCCCCCCGAGGGGATGGCGAAGGCGACGGCAGTGGTGAAGATGATTGACCAAGGGACCCATGGCGCCGACCTGATGGGGAAGGTCGAGGAATACCTGGGAGGGAGCAGCGTTGCCGGAGCCTAAGAAACTCATCGGCGAGGACGGCAGGAGGCTCGACGGCCGAAGGTGGGACGAGCTCAGGCCCATATCCCTCGAGGTAGGCGTGCTGAAGAACGCCGACGGTTCGGCGTACATCAACTGGGGGAAGAACAAGATAATGGCGGCCGTCTACGGCCCGAAGGAAGTCCACCCGAAGCACCAGGTCCTCCCCGACAGGGCGCTTCTCAGGACCCGGTACCACATGGCTCCCTTCTCAGTGGACGAAAGGAAGAACCCCGCTCCGTCAAGGAGGGAGATAGAGATCTCCAAGGTCATCAGGGAGGCGTTGGTGCCTGCCGTGCTCGTGGAGGACTATCCGCGGACGGCGATAGAGGTCTGGGTAGAGGTCCTGCAGTCTGACGGGGGATCGAGGGTCGCAGGCATCACGGCGGCCTCGCTCGCCTTGGCCGACGCGGGAATCAACATGAGAGACCTTGTCGTAGGGTGCTCCTGCGGGATAATCGACTCGACTGTGGTCGCCGACCTCGACGACACGGAAGACAAGGAGGGGAGCGGCGACATGCCCGTAGCGATAATGCCCAACCTGAACCAAGTGACCCTGCTCCAGGTGGACGGAATCTACACGCGGGAGAACTTCCAGAAGGCGTTCGAGCTCGCCATAGCGAAGGGCAGGGAGGTCTACTCGATGCAGAGAGACGCCCTCGCCAAGAGGTTCTTCAGCGGGGAACCGCAGCCGATGGAGGAGAGCGCCTAGCATGTCGATGAAGAAGAACTACGTCGTCGAGACCATCAGGAAGGCGCAGATGCTCGAGCTGCTGAACAGGGGCAAGAGGGTGGACGAGCGCGCCCTTGACCAGCACAGGGAGATAACGGTCCAGACGGGCGTGATCCAGAAGGCGAACGGGTCGGCGATAGTGACCCTCGGCGACAGCCAGGTGCTCGCCGGAGTCAAGATCGCGACCGGGGCCCCCTTCCCTGACACGCCGGACAAGGGACTCCTCGTAGTCAATGCAGAAATCCTGCCTCTGGCCTCTCCTTACGCCGAGCCGGGGCCGCCGTCAGAGGAGGCGATAGAGCTGGCAAGAGTGGTCGACAGAGGCATCCGCGAGTCCGAGATGGTCGACCTTCACAAGCTCTGCATTGTGGAGGGGAAGACGGTCTACACGGTCTTCGTCGACGTCAACATAATGAACGTGGACGGGAACCTCTTCGACGCCACGAGCTATGCCGTGGTGTGCGCCCTCAGGACGGCGAAGATGAAGAAGTACGCCATCGAGAACGACAAGGTCGTGATGAAGGACGAGGAGACCCCTGTCCCTGTGGAGAAGACCCCTGTCTCCGTCACCCTCGCCAGGTTCGGCGACAAGCTCGTCGTTGACCCCAACGGTGAGGAGGAAGGGGCCATGGACATGCGCATCACGATAACCACAGACGACGACGGGAACGTGTGCGCGAGCCAGAAGGGAGAAGCGAGCACGATAACCCCCGCGCAGGTCCTGGAGGCGGCAGACACCTCGATAAGGATCGGGCGTGAGATAAGGGCCCAGCTAGTGGAAGCGACGAAGAGCTAATGCCAAAGCCGAAGGAGAACGTGAAGGGCCTCGGAGCGAAGTACGGAGGCACGCTCAGGAAGAGGCATGCGCGCATCTTCCACACGCTGAAGGCGGCGAGGGAGTGTCCCTCGTGCTCGAGCATGAGGCTCAGGCGGGAGTCGTCTGGGATCTGGAAGTGCAAGTCCTGCGGCTACACGGTAGCAGGAGGCGCGTTCGACCTTAGCCCGCCGAAGTCGAAGTAGGCCGATCGAGTCGGTCGAGCTAAGGATAACCTTCAGGGCCGGCAAGGTCGCCAAGGCCATCGAGAAGGCGTTCCCCGATGCCGTGGTGAAGGCGGCTGGCGGCTGCACGCTGAAGTTCAAGGGCGAACAGCCGGGGGAGGTCGCGGACATGGCGCGCCGAGCCCTGGAGAAGATAAGAGACGCCGGCTCCCCAGAAAGCCTTTAATCGCGCAGGCCGGCCGCGGCCTCGAAATTGAGCCAGGCAGAACTTCCGCCATACCTCAGGGAACAGCTCGCGCGGTACGACCAAGTCCAGCAGAACCTGCAGGCAGTGCTCATCCAGAAGCAGCAGGTTGAGATGGAACTGGGCGAGACCGAGAAGGCGCTGGAGGAGCTCGGGAAGGCCGGCGACTCCGAGACGATCTACAAGTTCGCCGGGAACCTGCTCATAAAGGTCGGAAAGGATGCGGTGGTCAAGGAGCTTACAGAGAAGAAGGAGCTGGACGGCACGCGGAAGATGGTGCTGGCCAAGCAGGAAAGCAAGTTCAGGGAGAGTCTGAAGGACCTGCAGGGGAAGATAGACGACGCGGTGAAGGGAAAGCCGCAGGCCCAGCCTCCGGGCGACGCGTAGATAGACCGCCCTTGGAAGCGGACGCTAAGGGCAGCTTCCCATTTGTCGAGCCGGCCACGTTGAAGAAGGCGGTGGTGATATGCCACCGCAATGCCGACGCCGACGCCTATCTGTCGGCCTACGGCCTCTCCTACCTCATCAGGAGCCTGGCCCCGGGCTGCGTGGTCGACGTGGCCACGCCTGAGGGGATGACCACGTTGACCGCGAAGCTCGCGGCGAAGTTCGAGCACAAGACCATAGAGACGTACGAGGCTGGCTACGACCTGTACGTCGCGGTCGACGTAGGGGACGCGGAACTCCTGAAGGGCTGGAGGGAGGAGATGGAGAAGAGCCAAGGGGTCAAGGTCCTCGTCGACCACCATCCTTTCCGCGACGTCAAGCTGTACGACCACGTCCTCGTCGACGAGAATGCGACGTCGGCGGCCGAGGTCGTCTTCGGCATCTTCTCCTCGAAGGGCGTCAGGCCCGACCGCACCGCCGCCCAGGCGCTCCTCGAAGCGGTGCTCTTCGACTCCTCGCACCTCGCGATAGCGAACGAAAGGGGGCTCAGGACCGTGGTCAGCCTCCTAGACCTCGGGGCAGACATAGCGGAAGCGAGGAGAGACCTCAGGTCCCAGCCGGCCCACGGTGAGGTCATGGCCAAGCTGAAGGGCGCCCAGAGACTGAAGGTGTACAAGGTCGGCGACTGGGTGGTGGCGACGAGCAACATAGGCTCCTTCCAGGCTCACGTGGCGCGGGCGCTCATCTTCCTCGGGGCCGACGTGGCGGTCGTAGGGGGCGAGTCGGAGGGCGAGACGAGGGTGAGCCTCAGGTCGACGCAGAGGTTCTCAGAGGCGACCCAGCTGCACCTTGGGACGCAGGTCGCGGAGGAGGTCGTCGGCTCCATGGGAGGGCACGGGGGCGGGCACGCGACAGCCGCTTCCTTCTCGACAGGGGCCGCGGGGGAAGCCGCCATCGAGGCGTCGCTGAAGAAGCTGTCCGAGCGCCTCGGGTCGGATC
>JASHVX010000100.1 GCA_030044375.1 Nitrososphaerales archaeon
GTGATTCTGTTCAGTTTTCATGAGGCCAGGCCCCCCGCGGCATCTAATTAGCGAGTGGTAAGCGAATGCCGTTGTTTACTTACCAGTCACTTATTTCATTTATAGAATGGCCACAGCTAAGGTAACTATTGGTCGCGCGCCGGAACTACGGCGCCGACGTGAGGGTCGTAAAGCCGACTTTCGCGAGGGCGAATTCAGGCGTGCACGACCTGCGCGACAGCTCGTTCCTGCTCTTGTAGCGTTCTCTCAACTGTCATGTCCAAGACCACCTCTGCGACCTCCCTTGCGTACTCCGCCACCCGGCGTACCGAGTCCATCATCGAGTGCAGGGTGTAGTAGTCTTGGCCGTCCTTTATGTCAAGCAGCTTGGTCGCCTCGGTGATTCGGTCGACGAGAGCCCGGGATCTCTCGATGGTCAAGTCCGCCCCTCTGTGGTCCCTCTTGAATAGGGAGAGCAGGGCCTCATTTACAAGGGAGCGCGCGCTCTCACAGAGAGCTGCGAGCTTGGCCGTCGTCTCGACCTCCATGGGCCTGTGCAGACTGCCAATGGCCGACGAGAGGCTCGCCGAGTGCGACGCTATCCTCTCCAGCATTCTCGCCACGAGGATATACCCGAGCGTATCACGGTTCTCAAGTCGCAGATCGGGAAGGACTCCCTGGTTGAGAGAGAGGTTGAGTTGCCTTATGACGTATAGACAGAATCGCCCCACCTCGTCCTCCCTGTCCAACGTCGCGTCAGCCAGCGTCATGTCACCGCTCTCAAGGGTCTGCACCGAGTCCTTCAGTAGAGAGTCTGCTATGAGCAGCATCTTCTTCAGCGCCCCTTCGACACTCAACTCGGAATACCCGAGGAGCACATGAATCGAGAGTCTATCTCGTGACTCGGCGACCCCTTCGGTTCCGATGAAGTGCCTTCTGACCATCTCTTTGAGTGAGAGTCTCTTTGCCGGACTCAGATAGCCCTTCGACCCTTCGATGAGAATCCGGCTGTAGCCTAGGACGTAGAGAGAGACTATCTTCCTGAAAATTGTCTCAGACCTGTCGTCTCCGTCGACCGCAATGAGTGCCTCCGGACCGCTGCCTTGGAACTCGTCAGGCTGGGCGCTCACCAAGAGCGACCGGGAGTTCAGCCTTGTCATCGTGACGACCGACCCTCGTTCCATCCCCATCTCGCGAATCCACTTCTTCGGAAGAGCCACCATGCACGAAGACTTGCCTGAAATCTGCACCTTTCTCCTCTCCTTCTCCTGTTTGACCAACATGGAAGATACCTACCGGACAGTACATCTCCAAGGATTCCGTCTAAATACCAATCCGACAGGGAAACTAACGTCATCATATTTTACTTTCTACACAATACAACATAGCGAGCGCTGACGGGTGACGATGTGAGTTGAGACGGCGGAAGGCCCGCGACCATCCAGCCGTCGTCCTGAGTGATAGGTCTTGGACTATGTGGACCGGGGGGGAATTGAACCCCCGACCTTGGGACCATAAGGTTCTCCCGCGTGCGAGGCGGGCGTTCGTACCGCTGAACTACCGGCCCTAACCGTCCGGCATGCGCTGCGCGTATAAGTGTTCCCGGGTGGCACGCCACAGTTGAGAGAAACGCTTTTCCAACGCGTGGTGAAGCAAGAGCTCGATGCACCAGACCGACCTCGGGGACCGGCTCTTTTGGTTGGCTAATGAGAAGGAAATAAGAAACGCAGAGACGACTGACTCGTACTTCCTTAACACGAAGAGGATCCTGCAGAGGAAGGGAGTCGGTGCGCGCGTTGCCATCGAAATCTATGCACGGGACGTCCCTTACACCGACAACTGGGGGATTGTGACCGGGGTCTACGAGGTCGCCAAACTCCTGGAGGGCCTGCCCGTCGACGTTTGGGCGTTTGATGAAGGAGAGGTGTTCGTCGCCGACGGGTCCAAGGCGATCTATGAGCCTCTCCTGGTGATAGAAGGGAGATACGTGGACTTCGCAGAGTACGAGAACCCGATACTGGGCCTTCTCTCTTCGTCTACAAGCGTGTCGACGAAGGCTGCGAAGATGCGCCTCGCCGCGGAGTCCAAGATTTTGCTGAGCTTCGGCACCCGCCGTGTCCACCCCGCCCTTGCTGCGCTCGTAGAGAGGGCCTGCTATCTCTCCGGCTTTGATGGCATATCGAACGTCCTTGCTGCGCGGTTGCTCAAACTGGAACCGTCAGGCACCATGCCGCACTCTCTCATCCAAGTCATCGGCAGCCAAGAGAAGGCGTGGCTCTTCTTCGACGAAACGGTCCCCAAGGCAACTCCTCGCATCGCCCTGGTCGATACATTCTGGGACGAGAAGGCCGAGGCGATCAGAGCCTTCGAAGTTCTTGGCTCTCGACTCTGGGGGGTAAGGCTGGACACCCCGGCGTCTCGCAGGGGCGACCTCCTGAAGATTGTCGAGGAGGTCAGATGGGAGCTCGACATAAGGGGCGGCAGGGCTGTAAGGATCATAGTCTCCGGCCGCTTGGACGAGGAGTCCATAGCGAAGCTCAACCCGATGGTCGACGGTTACGGTATAGGAACCGCAGTGGCGTATCCCCCGTTGGTGGACCTCAGCGCAAAGATAGTAGAGGTGACAGACGGTTCGAAGAAAGAGTTCAGAGCCAAGAGAGGAGGGCTTGGCGGCCGCAAGGCCGTCTACCGGTCTCCCGGCTTCAATGACCTTGTGACTCTAGACACCCCCAAGCCGCGTCTACCCATGCCCCTCCTCAAACCTCTTCTGAAGGACGGAAAGATAGTCAGAGAATTCGAGAGCGTCGAAAAGATTCGTGCCAGAGTGAGGAGCCGTTTGGACGAGTTGAAGTCGGCTCAGCCTGTCCTCTCTTGGAAATGAGAGCCAAAGATGCGCTTGTCGTCGTCGACGTGCAAAGTGACTTCCTTCCCGGCGGTGCGATAGCTGTCAGGGGCGGGCGTCAGATTGTCCCGAGACTCAACGCTGTCATAGAGGCCTTCGCTAAGGATTCGCGCGCCGTGTTCTTCACGAGAGACTGGCATCCGCCTGACCATGTGTCCTTCGAGGGCAACGGAGGCATGTGGCCACGACACTGTGTAAGGGACACACCAGGAGCAGAGTTCGACTCCGAACTGCGGATTCCGGAAACGGCCACTGTCATCAGCAAGGGCACCGAGCCGCGTTTGGAGGCGTACTCAGCCTTCAGCGGGACTGGACTTGAGAAAGTCCTGTCAGACTCGGGAGTCGCCAGAGTCATCTTGGGCGGACTCGCGACAGAATACTGCGTGAAGGAAACCGCCGTCGATGCGTTGCGGTTTGGATTCGCGGTCGTGGTGCTCAAAGACTGTGTGATGGGAGTCGAACACGAGCGCGGCGACTCTGAGAGAGCGCTCGAGGAGATCATCTCCAGGGGAGGACGACTGATCACCTCGGTCGACTTCCTGAGTGAAACAGCATCGTAACGTACGAGGGCGCTCCTCGAGAGTGGCTGGACGCGCAGCAATAGGGTCATCATCCTGGTCTGAGTGACCAGTCCTGTTCGCCCGTCGTAGCACGCTGCGTGCCAGACCGAACATGAACGCTGCCTTTGAATATTTATCGATTCATAGCTGAGCGGGTCGGAAGACTAGCGTCAACCGGCGGTACCTGGTCACCGCATACATATACTTACAATAGTAATACATATGTCTCTATTAGAGCAATAGACTCAATCGGTTACCAATAAATCAATTGCTCCTCAGCATCGCAGCCGTGCGGACTGCCAACGTCTATCCGTCTGAAGGACGGAGAGGACTCGCGCTCCCTGTCCGGAAGTCAGCCGGGACGGACTAGAGACCTTTGGCTCGCAAGTTCAGCAAGGTCGACTCCATCTTTAGGTTCCTAGTCCTGGCTGTGGCATCTGCGATTGTCGTCCTCACAGTCATTTACTTCTACGTTCTGATCAAAGACTCGGCCGTCACCCTGAGGACTGGGCTGGCGTTCATCACCGGTTCGACATGGAACGAGGAGAAGGGCATCTTCGAGGTCCTTCCAGAGTTGTACGGGAGCGTCGTCACGTCGGCGATTGCGCTCCTCCTTGGCGTGCCCGTCAGCATAGGCGTAGCCATATTCCTCTCTGAGCAGTGCCCTCGACGACTGCGCTTCCCAATATCGTTTCTTGTCGAGATGCTCGCCGCGGTTCCGAGCGTCGTCTACGGTCTGTGGGGGCTGATTGTGCTCTCGCCGCTCCTCGAATACAAGGTCTACCCCGTCGCCCAGTCCTATCTAGGGTTCCTGCCAATTTTCAGGGGCAGAATCTTTGGCTTGAACTTCATGACGGCAGGTATCGTCCTCGCCATAATGATGATACCGATTGTCGCGTCGATTTCCAAGGATGCGCTGATGGCTGTTCCTGACTCGCAAAGAGAAGCGAGCTACGCGCTTGGAGCCACGCGTTCGGAGGCGGTGAGGATGTCCGTGCTCAAGTATGCCCGGCCCGGCATAATCGCGTCTGTTTTCATAGGATTCGGCAGGGCTTTCGGCGAGACCATGGCGGTGACGATGCTCATCGGGGGCGCGCCTGACATCCCGAAGTCTCTGTTCTACCCAGGACAGACTCTCGCGAGCCTGATAGCCACCTCATATGCGGACGCGCTCACTCCGGCCTACCGGTCCGCCGTCATAGAAGCCGGCCTTGTTTTGCTGCTTGTCTCATTCCTGGCAAATGTCGCGGCTAGGACGTGGATTGTGCGGGTGACCAAGGGTCGGGAGGCTGCGTCATTCGCATGAAGGCTACGAGGAGGATTGTGGACAAGGTCCTGCTTTCGCTGACCACGGTGGCAGTCATAATTGCGATAGTGCCCCTGGTTGCGATCATCTTCTACGTCACCGTCAAGGGGATATCCGCAATCAGCATAGGCTTCTTCACTGAGCTGCCTCCGCTCCCTGCGTCCAAGCTTCAACCGTCGCCGCCCGGAGGCCTCGGCAACGCCGTGCAGGGGACACTGATTCTCGTGGGACTGGCCTCGGCCATAGGGGTACCTGTTGGGGTTCTGTCAGGCGTGTACATCTCTGAATATGGTCGCAACGCGTATGGGAATGCGATCAGATTTCTGGGAGACACGTTGGTCGGCATTCCTTCAGTCGTGACGGGGCTCCTTTTCTTCGGGCTGATTGTGCTCACGTTCAGGAGTTATTCTGTCATCGCAGGCTCGATCGCCCTTGGGACGCTGATGATCCCCATAGTGTCAAACACGACGGCGGCGGCCCTGCAGGCCGTCCCCAACTCCTTGCGGGAGGCCTCCTCGGCTCTCGGAGTGAGGAAGTGGAGGACATCACTTCTAATCATCTCGCATGCGCAGTCCTCGATAGCAACGGGCTGTCTCCTCGCTGTCGCACGCATCGCGGGCGAAACCGCCCCGGTTCTCCTCACCGCTGGTGCTAGCAACTACTGGTACTCCGGACTTGGGGCCCCAATCGCCTCGCTCACATACTACATCTACAACTATGCCGTGTCAGGGACCTCGAATTGGGTGAATCTGGCGTGGGCTGGCGCACTTGTCCTCATGGTCGTCGTCATGGGGATCAATCTGGTGGTAAGGCTAGTGACGAGGAAGAAGTACACCTATGGTTGAAGTACTTGACGCTGCGAGCAAGGATGCGCGGGTCGGGAGCATGTCGGCCTCAAATGAAGCTAAGATGAATGCTGTCTCCTTGAACGCGTGGTACGGCGCGAAGCAAGCGCTGTTCAACGTCAGTCTCGACTTTGTGCCCAACAAGGTCACTGCGATGATAGGTCCCTCTGGATGCGGCAAGTCGACCCTGATTCGGTGCCTGAACAGGATGCATGAATTGGTCCCGAACACGCGGATAACGGGCAAGGTGCTGCTCGACGATCAAGACATCTACTCCCAGGGTTCTGACCCTGCCGACGTCAGACGCAGAGTGGGAATGGTGTTCCAGAAGCCGAACCCGTTCCCAACGATGTCAATCACCGACAACGTCGTGGCAGGCTTGAAGTTGTCAGGCGTCAGAGACAAGAAGAGGCTCACCGAGGTGGCCCGGAACATGCTCGAGCGGGTCTACCTCTGGGAAGAGGTGAAGGACGACCTGAAGAGGTCCGGCGCGAGCCTATCTGGAGGCCAACAACAAAGGCTCTGCATAGCGAGGGCGCTGGCTGTCGAGCCAGAGGTCATATTGATGGACGAACCGTGCTCAGCGCTCGACCCCATCGCGACAGCCAAGATTGAAGAGCTGATAGCATCGCTTAAGGAAATCTATACGGTCATCATCGTTACGCACAACATGCAACAGGCGGCGAGGGTGGCAGACTACACCGCATTCATGTACCTGGGCGAACTGGTCGAGTATGGCGAGACGAGCCAAGTCTTCGAAAGCCCCAAGCAGCCACTGACTGAGCGATATGTGACTGGCAAGTTCGGATAGACTGCACCGAAAGACGTCAGTCTTCACAGGATAATCACCAGAAGTCTTATCACGGCTTTGCGCGCTCGGGGGATAGTCCCGTTTGACCGAGGAAGAGACCGAGTTCGTAAGCTGGTGGAAGGCACTGGCCGAGGATCCTGAGTACTACACCAACACCGAGGCGGGTCAGAAGGAGCTAGCCGAGATGATCCGCAAGGAGTCCGAGCGCCTCCTTGAGGAGATTGGCAGGTCGGTCAAGAGGACGAAGGAGGTCGTCTGGCTGTCGCGCTTCTGCAGGTCGTGCCAGAGCTTCAGGGAGGACGGGCGAAGGATGAGCTGCGACCGGTGGAAGGTCAGGATCGTCAAGCCTTTCCATGGCAGCCCCATCTGGACCAGCACGCCGTCCAGGAGAGGCGACGGAGAGAAGGAGCGCATAGTGGAGGGGATAGACTGGGACACGAAGTGGAAGGAGATATCGGAGAAGGTCGTTGAGATGTCGGTTGAGATGGTCAACGGAGGCTACCCGTACTTCTGCTACAAGGGGTAGGAAGGCGTCGAGCCGGCGGCAAACCCCTCAATCCGGTGTTCTACTGCCGATGGTAGGACTTCGCGATATGCTCTTTAATGAGGGATGCCGAATGGAGCTTCATGGTCGGGTGTAGGAGACAGGTATGACCGAGTCGGTCCAACAGCCGCGCACTCAGAGGAAAGTGTGTCCGAACTGTGGGGCCATAGAGCGGCTGTACAGGACCCCCAGAGGACTGAGGTGCGCCAACTGCGTCAGGAAGATGGACTCCTCGGGTCTGGGCTTTCAGTAGGGCGTCCGCTGACCACAGAGGATATCTTTCACTGTCTTCCAGCGGACGTTTGTTGAAGGGCGGACTTCGATGAAGGCTACGATAGTCACTTATTCTGATGACTTCGCGAAACGTGAAGCGAAGGAGCTGGCCAGTGCAGCCGGCTACTCCGTAGAAGACGTCATAGGTCTCTCGAAGGTGGTGAAGTCAGAGTTCGGGGTAGGCGAGGGCAAGGCCCAGGAGCTATGCGAGGTCGTAGGCCGCAACGGGTCTGACACCCTCATAATAGACGAGAGCCTCACGTCGTCGCAGGCCAACAACCTCGCCAAGGTGACGAAGGTAGAGGTCATTGACCGTGAAAGGTTGATTCTCAACATCTTCGCCAAGCGCGCTTCCACCACTCAAGCACAGCTCCAGGTCCAGCTCGCGGAGCTGCAGTATGAGCTGCCGCGGCTCAAGGACGCGGTCAGGAATTCGACCGCCGGAGAGAGGGCGGGGTTCATGGGGGTCGGCGAACTCGCAATCGACATCAAGTTCAAGGCGCTGAAACGCAGGATGGTGGCTGTAAGGGAGAAGCTCGCGAAGGTGGACGTGGACAGGTCGGTCCAGAGGAAGCAGCGTCTGAAGCTTGGTGAGCCATTGGTGTCCTTGGCCGGATATACAAGCAGCGGAAAGACCACGATATTCAACAGGCTTGCCGCCGAGTCCAAGGAGGAGTCTCCGCACCTCTTCACGACCCTTACGACCACCACGCGAGCGGTCTCCCTTCCGGGCGGAAGGAGGATTCTGCTCTCGGACACCGTGGGATTCATCTCAAGGCTCCCGGCCTACCTGATCGAGTCGTTCAAGTCCACCCTAGAGGAGGTGGCCCTAGCCGACCTGGTGCTCTTGGTCTTTGACGCCAGCGAAGCGCCTGAAAGTGTCCACCTCAAACTAGACAGCTGCCGGGAGGCACTTCAATGGCTTGGAGTCGATGTGAAGAAGATACTCCTCGTGTTCAACAAGGTCGACCTCGTAGCCCGGCAGGTCGGCAGACACCAGGACGACCCCTCGCTCGGAGGACTCCCTTCGGTCAACATCTCGGCAACGCGCGGAGATGGGTTGCGACAGTTGCGCGTCAGGATGCTTGAGATGACCAGACGGTCCGAGCCCGGAGGGGCGCCCAGGGCCGTCCCCCACTCCGGCCCGAACCGAAGACCCTGAAAAGCCCTAGGTGCGAGGTCATTGCGTCGCTCTATCTTTGGCTTGATCTTCATCGTTTGGCTCAGACGGCTCTTCCGTGAATCCCTTCATCTAGAGCGTGAGAACGTGGGCGCCCGGTCTGAGATAAAGGCTTTCAGGCCTAGGGCAGCAGGACCGGTCCGTCATGTCGGCTTGGCGACAAGCCTTGCGTCACCAATCTCGTAGACCCCCGAGTCGCCCCTCCACCGAGTCGTCGAGCCTAACACTTCGATGGCGGCCTTGAACAAGGGGCAGTCCAAAACAAAGGTCTCGCCCTCGCCCCCCTCGAGGCCCGCGTGGAACTTGTACTTCCTGCTGAGGGCCACCAATTCGTCGACTGCAGCCTGGTCTAGTTCCCGGCCCAGCCACGACCTGTCGAGACCAAGAGCGGAGACGCTTACGACAATCGCCACGAATCTGTCGCGCAGAAGCGACCCCAGGTGCCTCTCAGGATCCACCCCCCAGAGCGGCGAGAGACAGGCCAGTCCTGCTTCCCTGCAGACCTTCTCGACCCGCTCCTTCTGGTACCTGCTTGCCATGGCCCCCGAGCATATGGCTTCCAGCCCGTAGGTCTTCTTGGCCTTGGCGACGACCGCTGCCAAGTCGTTCAGCTCCTCTTCCTTGACTCCCTGGGTCTCCTGGAACAGTTGAGGCAGGCCGGCGGCCTCGGCCTGGAGCCGAGTCCACTTCAAGTCTGGATAGTGGAACATGTACGAGGACTCTGAAGCGGGCAATACTGTGACTAAGCATGAAAGCTCGTTTTCCCTTGAGGCGAGGTATGCCGCGTATGTGGAGTCCTTCCCTCCGGAGAACAGCGCGCCGACCTTCAATCCCGCCCGCCTGCCGCCTAGTGTCGCGTCTGGCTTGAGATAATTAAATACGCGGAGCGAGCCGCCGACCTAATGCTCGACTCCCTGAAGGAGGGGCTGCAGTCGGCTGTCAGGAAACTGGCCGGCTCGACGACGGTCGATGAAAAGACCGTCAAGGAGTTCGTGCGCGACCTCCAGCGGACGCTGATTCAGTCTGATGTCAACGTGAAACTGGCCCTGGCGGTCACAGAGAAGGTCGAAAAGCGGGTGCTGGAGGAGAAGCCGCTTCCCGGTATCACGAGGAAGGACCAAGTCATCTCGATTCTGTACGATGAACTCGCCCTGCTCCTCGGCGGGGAAGGGGGTCTGCACCTTGACAAGAGCAGGACGAACGTCGTTGTCATGCTAGGCGTGCAGGGTTCGGGAAAGACGACGACGGCGGGGAAGCTGGCCCGCTATTACGGAAAGAGAGGCTTCAAGGTGGGTCTGGTGGCGGCCGACACATTCAGGCCTGGCGCAGTAGTACAGCTGAAGACCCTCGCTTCAAGCTCTGGAGTCGACGTCTACAGCGATGAGAGAGAGAAGAACGCTGTGAAGATTGCGAAGGGCGGTAAGGCGTTCTTCGAGTCTTCAAAGAACCTGATTATCATAGACACAGCCGGAAGGCACAAGGAAGAGAAGGGACTCCTGCAAGAGATGAAAGAGGTTGCAGAGGCCGTCAAGCCTGACGCGACGCTGCTGGTCATCGATGGCACGATAGGCCAGCAGTGTTACAGCCAGGCCCTAGCCTTCCATCAGGCGGCCCCGGTCGGAGGGATTGCGATCACGAAGCTTGACGGTGCGGCAAAGGGCGGGGGCGCGCTCGCAGCCTCTGCTGCGACGGGGGCGAAAATCTGTTACATTGGGACTGGGGAGAGAATAGACGACTTGGAAGAGTTTGTGCCGACGCGCTTCGTCGGTCGCCTGCTCGGCATGGGCGACCTAAAGGCTCTCATGGACCTGGTGAGGACGTCTGAGGTCGAGATAGACGAGAAGGCGGTCCAGAGGGTGATGTCCGGGAAGCTGACGATGGACGACCTCCTGGCCCAGTTCGAGCAGATGAGGAAGTTCGGCTCTCTGAAGAAGGTGCTGGAACACATCCCTGGGTTTTCCGGGCTGGTGAATCCTGAGGAGTTGGACAAGGCCGAGGATAGGATCAAGGTGTACAGGTCGATAATTCAGTCGATGACCGGCGTCGAGAAGGCCGACCCCGAGAGGATAAACTCGCCGCGGCTCAAGCGCATTGCCAAGGGCTCGGGCAGGAGTGAGAAGGATGTGAGGGAGCTGCTCTCCAGATACAAGCAGATGAAGTCACTCATGAAGACCAGCAAAGGGCGCGAGTTCCGTCAGATGATGCGCCGTGCAGGTGCCCAGTAGAGTGTTTGCGGAGCGGGCGTACCGACTCTGCGGCTATTGCGTCCAAAGACAAGACGGGGCTGGGCCGCTGGAGGTGGTCGAAGGGAAGAGTTGCTTCGTCTGTGAGGGACTGATGGGCAGGGTGCCGAAGACGGCCGAGCTTGCGGCCAAGACTGTGGCTCACTATCAATTCGACACGTTCATGGTCGGCGTGTCACTTCCGAACGGTGTCCAGGAGAGAGAGGACGAGTTGAGATCCGACCTCAGGCTCAAAGGTAACGAGACGATCAAGACCCAGACGGCGAGGCTCGTAGCCGCCTTCGTCTCGGAGCGCCTGGGAAAGCGCGTCGACAGACTGCGACCTGACCTGACGGTCCTAGCGATGCCAGGCTCAGGTGAAGTCATGGTCTCGACCAGGCCCGTCTTCTACTATGGGAGGTACACGAAGCCGCGGGGGATTCTCCAGAAGCGGGAACGATGTCAGAGTTGTGGCGGCAACGGGTGCGAGGCCTGCAGAGGGTCAGGCTTCGAGCCTGGACAGAGCGTGGAAGCCCTTCTCACGAGGAGGCTGTCAGCAATCAGCGGAAGCGGCAAGATGGTCTTCACTTGGCTAGGAAGCGAAGACAAGGAGAGCAAGGTGCACGCTCCCGGAAGGCCTTTCATCGTCGAGGTCAAAAGCCCGATAAGACGGAGGTTCCCCCCCACTTTTGCCGTCCGAGGCGCCGGATGCCAGGTCTCCGTCTCCAAAGGGAGGATGCTGCAGTCCAAGCCTACCAAGCTCATGACGTTCAGGTTCAAGACGAGAATCATCGCACTGGCTTCCTCGAAAGTCGAGGCCGAATCCCTCTCCGACCTGCGTCGTTTCTTCAAGATGAAGGAGGTCAGGTTCGAAAGGCCCTATGACAAACCGGTCCTGAAGCTGGTCTACGCCGCTAGGGCTTCGGCCAGAGGGAGAAGGTTGTTCATCAGCGCCGAACTCGACGGGGGGCTTCCCGTGAAGAGGTTCGTAAGCGGCGAACTGGTCTCTCCGTCGGTGTCGGAAGTCTTAAAAGCCAAAGTGGAATGCCAAAGATTTGACATACTCGGAGTTGCTGAGACGGGGAGTTAGAAATGGCAAAATCTCATGGATTCAGAAGAAGGACCAGGGCCCTTCTCAAGGGGTCTAAGACCAAAAAGGGGATTAGCAGCCTGCTGGTAGAATATGCGCCGGCTGACAGGGTGGTTGTGAAGATTGACCCGTCGCAGGTCAAGGGCATGCCGCACAGGCGATTCAACGGGCTCGTTGGCACGGTCAAGCAGGCAGGCAGGCGGGCCGTGACACTGGAGGTTCAGGTCGGCGGCAAGACAAAAACGCTGATTGCCAGGAAGGAACACGTTGTCCGGACGGAGGCCAAATGATGTCAGAGAAGGCCACCAAGAAGCTGTTGACGATCCCTGAAGCCAGCCAAATCCTGCAGAAGATAGACGTTGAGAAGGCGGACCAGATTCAGAAGAGGACGCTGGACTACGCCTCGAAGTTCTCGAAAGCTACGCCTGAGAGCGCGAAGAAACTCCGCAAGCAGTTGGAGTCGGAGTGCGGACTCTCCGAGGAAGAAGCCGTAGAGGTCATCAACGTCATGCCGAAGTCGATAGAGGAGCTGAGGACGTTCACGTCAGGCTGGCGCAAACTCCTTCCGACAGAGACGCTCGAGAAGATCCTGAAGGCACTCGACTGAAGCCACACACCGTGAATACCTCCTAAGCGTTAAATATCAATCAGGCCGAAAAACCACTTTGTGGGCAGGAGGACATCGCTTGAGTGCGCACACGACTCTGCGCGCAGAGAAGTTCTGCTCCAGCTAGGCTTCCGTTAGAAAGGTGCCATAACGGGAAGTGTCGTCGGTAGACAAGAAGTACGAGGAGTTCGCAAGGGTGCTCGACTTCCTGCCCAGAGGCAAGTCCGAGGTAATCAAAGGAAGAGAAGGCCCCATAGTGGAGGCGATAGGAGAAGAGCGGCTGACCCTGCTCGAGCTTCTGGGAATGGAGAGCCAAACCTTCGAAGTCGGGGAGAGGGTCAAGATTGGGAAGGACGGAAGGGAGAAGATAGTCAGCGTACTCGGCAAACTGGTCTACCAAGAGCTCACACCAGAGGCGAGGTCCTCTCTTCCTGCTGTCGTGGAGAGCCTGGTGAAGGACGGCGAAAAGAAGTACGTCGCCTACTTCAACGAGTTGCAGCCGCTCACGCCGAGACTGCACGGCCTCGAACTAATCCCAGGCATAGGGAAGACGTTCATGAAGGAGATCATCGAGACGAGAGAGAAGCGCCCCTTTGCTGACTTCGACGACGTTCAAGAGCGGGTCGGCTTGAGAGAGCCTGCCAGGATGATTGCTAAGAGGATCGTGGAGGAGCTCGCGGGCGAGTCGCACATCGCGCTCTTCGTCAAGAAATGAAGCGCCGTAGGTTGGGCCAACACTACCTCGTCGACCGCGGGGTGGTGGAGAGGATCTTGTCGACCGCTGCGATAAGGCCCTATGAAAGCGTCTTGGAGATCGGCACTGGAAGGGGCGCCATCACAGTGAAGTTGGCGCGACTGGGGGCTAGTTTCGAGGCGTACGAGGTGGATGAAGAGAATAGGAGGGCGACACTCGCTTTGCTTGGGGAGGCAAGGGCTGACGTAAGGGCGGAGGATGCTTTCGCGCAGACGCGACGCTTTGACGTCCTGGTTTCGAGCCTCCCTTATTCCGAGTCAGCTAGGTTCGTCGAGTGGATCTCCCGTGCCGACTACGACAGGGCGGTCGTCGTCCTACAGGAAGACTTCGTGAAGAAGGTCATGGCGCCAGCCGGGACGAGGAACTACAGAGCCGTCTCGGCGATAGCGCAGATTTCGTCCGAGGTCGAGATTGCCATGAGGGTCGAAAGGAGGTCGTTCCAGCCTCCGCCTAAGGTGAACTCTTTGGTAGTGTCGTTCAGGCCAAGGAGGAAGGTCACAAAGGCCGAAGCCGACCTTGTCAAACGGCTCTTCTCGCTCAGACGGAGGAAGTTGGCGGCTGCCGCTCCGGGACTGGGACTCGCCCTCGACGGCTGGGACTTCGGCGACAGGCGCGTCTATTCCCTCACTCCCGACGAAATCGTCTCCCATCTCTTTCCGATGGCCGCGAGGGCTGACTCAACTTAAGAAAGGCCGACCCTGAGCGAAGTTGATTGATTCCTGAAGGGGCTTCGGTAACGCTGGTTGAGCCGAAGTATCCTGTCAATGTCGGGCACACGGCTCGGCTTGTGAAGAACTTCGGAGTCGGACGGCTCTACCTGGTCAGGCCGAAGGTCGACATCTCCGTCGCCGCCGTCTATGCCTCCCACGCCGCAGATGTCCTCGACAGGGCCATTGTCACAAGTTTTGAGCAGGTGCGCAGTGAAAACGACCTCCTGGTCGCCACTACCGCGGTCAGGGCCTCGAAGAGGTCCAACGTAATCAGAAGGACCGTCAGTCCGAACCGCCTGAACGAGTTATTGTCCTCGGCCCGGAGGTCGTCGATTGTCTTCGGACGGGACACGACAGGGCTGACGAACGAGGAGATACAGGCATGCGACGCGACCACCACGATCGAGACCGACCCCGCCTACAGGGCCCTGAATCTAGGCCATGCAGTAGCCATCGCACTCTACCTGGCTTCCAGGAGGAGAGGGACGAGGAGGGTCGTCCAGAGTCGCCAAGCTCGAGAAGTGTTCGCCCAGAACCTCCGTGAACTCGCCGTCGCCTCCAAGCTGCCCGAGCACAGGGTGAAGAACCTCCTCGAAGTGGGAAGGAGGCTGGCGTCGTCCTCAAGCCTGACGGACTCTCAGTTGAATCTGATGACAGGAATCTTCAGGAAAGCGGTAGCGACCATGAACCTTCAAGCTGTCGACTCGAACACGTAGACCGCCCGCCTCACCCACCGCGTGCTTTCGAAGGACAGTCTGACTGGGTACTGAAAGCCGACCGGCCCAGGTTGGAAGAGCCGGAGCCCTATCTTTCTGCCCTCCAAAGTGAGGACGACCTCTTCGTCTTCGATGGTCTGTATCACGGGCACGACTACTACGATCCTCCCTCCGGGCCTGATGACTTCAGCCATTGAAGAGAGCGCGTCGCCGTAGATATCGCTCGCCTGCCCGATGAGGTCCGTCGCGGTCCTCGTCTTCGGCCTCGCTTCGAGTCTGGGCAGAAGCAGAGGCTCGGTGACAACCGCGTCGACCTTCGACCTATGGAGCATCTTCCTCAGTTCCCTGGCGTCGCCGACTCTGATGTCGTAGCCTTTGTCTACCGAACTTCCTATCAGCCACTGGAGGTTCTCTCTCGCATCCCTTACGTGGCTGCTCTTCGAGTCCAGACCCAGACATCTTATCGAACGGATGAACGCCTCCGCAAGGATCGTCCCCGAGCCACAGAAGGGGTCAAGGACGGTCTCTCCTCTGGCGACCCCTGAGAGGTTGAGAAGCACCCGCGCGAGCCTAGGCGACATCGATATGTCCGAGCGAGGGTTGGGCTTCAGAGTCCCCCTCTTGCGCATGGGCAGGGAGTTAGGGACCCAGGCGGTGGGACCAAGGCCCGTGCTTCCCCGATAGGGGAAGGCCACGACATCGAAGACAGACCTCGACTGGACCTGCTCGCTGTGAAGTTCGTTGTTGTCTGGCCTTAGGAGGTGCGCCTTGTTTATCCCCGCGGCGCGGACCTCGTCCAGCAGTGCCCTTACGAGGGCATCGTATTCGTCCTGTGAGATGTCGTAACCGCTAACCGACAGCGCAACCTTGTCATGCAGCACGTCGGCGGCCCCTTCGACCAGCTTACGCATTCCATCCGAGGGGCTGTCAGTCACGGCCTCCATGGGAACGAGTTTGTGAACCCCGGAGAGTTCGGTAAGCAGTTCGGGACGGGGCCGCGACAGGGTCAGGACTGCTACTCGCTCACAAGGCTCCTCGGCTCTAAGTACAGACCCTTCGAGGACTGAGCATGCTTCCAGCACCGAAAGCCTGCCGAACGCGAGAACTGCGGCGAGCCTGTCGGACTCCAGGGGTCGCCGTGGGAGAGCCTGGGGCAATAGAAGGAAGAGCCTAACGACGGTATTAAGCGTGAAGATTAATTAGGGGTAGAAGACGGCGAATTCATTCTTACTGAGAGAAGTTGCACGGAAAGAACTACAGAACAATCCGAGGGATGGCCTATACGAGCAAGAAGTTCGCCCCGGGGGCGCCAAACCCCAAGGTGGCGAGGTTCACCACGGGGAAGTCTAGCCCGGACTACGACTTCGTGGTCAGACTGATATCGGAAGGCAGAGTCCAGATAAGACACAACGCTCTGGAAGCCGCCAGGGTCGCGGCCAACAAGAAACTGGCCCTGATAGGGGAGGAGAACTATCACCTTCTGGTGAAGACGTACCCCCACATAATCCTGCGAGAGAACAAGATGATCGCGACAGCTGGAGCCGACAGGCTGCAGGAAGGCATGCGCAAGGCCTTCGGCAAGCCCATCGGGCTGGCAGCGAGGGTCGAGATAGGGAACACGATACTGGAACTGAGTGTCAAGGCAGAGAACCTTGAGAAAGGAAAGGAGGCTATGAAGGCGGCTTCGGCCAAGCTGCCGATGAAGACCCACTGGGAAGCGGTTCGCCTGGAAAAGAAGGTCGTCGGTTGACCATCAGAATCGACGAGGCCAGGGTCTTCGAGATAGTCGAGGCGAAAAGACCTTCGAGGATCGTCGTAAACGCGCCTGGGGGCCTACTCCGCCAGACGAAAGACCTGATGGACGTGATCAAGGAAAGGTATGGCGTCACCTGCATCCTGGCAGGAGACAGCTGCTATGGAATCTGTGACACGGTTGACGATGAGGCGCCGAAACTTCAAGCGGACCTAGCACTTCACATAGGCCACAATGCTACCGTCAAGGAGGTGGGCGATTGTACGTACCTAATAGACGCCGTAGACGACATAACATTCGACGAAGTGCTGGACCTGGCGCTTCCCGGCCTGGCGCCTTACAGAAGGATAGGCTTGGCGACATTCAGCCAGCATCTGGAGCAACTCGGCGTGGTCAGGCGGCGACTTGAATCTGAGGGGTTCGAGGTCCTGATAGGGAGGAAGAACAACCTGATGCTGGAGGGACAGATATTTGGTTGCGACTTCTCGACCTCGCAGCCTCTGCAGGAGGAAGTCGACGCATTTGTCTTCCTCGGCGAGAGCGAATTCCACGCCGTAGGGTTGGCACTCGCCACCGACAAGCCAACGTTCATGCTAGACCCTTACATGAACACCGTGACTGACATGCGACAGGCGGCGGAGGAGAGGAAGAGGAGAGCGATTCTTGCCGTCTACAGCGCCTTGGACGCGAAGGTCTTCGGGGTGATAACCGGCCTCAAAGAAGGGCAGAAGATGCTCGGCAGGAGCAAGTGGATAACCAAGAGGTTGGAGATGAACGGCAGGCGAGTCGTACAGCTGGCGCTGAGAGACGTGACTCCCGAGAGACTTGCGCCCCACAGAGAGATTGAGGCGTTCATCCAGACTGCCTGCCCGAGGATCTCCATTGACGGCTTCAGCTTCGACCGACCGGTCTTGTCCATACCCCAGGCCGATGCTCTCGTCGCTCTCATGGAAGGAAGAGGTATGGGGGAATTCCTCCAGAGGCCGAAGTGGATAGAGCTGACGGTGGGGCTGACATCACGATGAGGAAGCCTGACAAGGTCCTGCCAGGGGACAGGATAGCTATCTCAGAAGAGTTCCTGCCTGGCAAGCACACATATCCTGACGACGCCGGCCTGATCAGAGCCTTGGCGGTCGGAGGCGTCCAGAAAGACATGGCGAACATGGAAATCTCGGTGGCGCCCTCCGTCGAAGCGTCGATGGTCAGAGAGGGAGACTGGGTGACGGGCCAGGTGGAGGTCGCACAGTCCAACTCGGTCGGCATCAAGATGTACTATGTCAACGGCGAACGCATGGACAAGGACTTCGCGGGAACGCTTTCACTCCGAGGGTTCGGCGGCGGACGAGGCGCGAGGCGGGGGCCGCCGGTTAAGCTGGGTGACATAGTGAGGTGCAGGGTCTTCAGCCTGGTCAACGGCATAATCCACTTGTCGATAGATGAAGACGATATGGGAGTCGTAAGCTGTCTGTGTGGGAACTGCGGCAGACCGCTGTTGAAGGGCGGAAGGGAAAGGGCGAAGTGTGACGAGTGCGGGAACGTCGAGGACCGGAAGCTGGCAGCAGACTTTGGCCGAAGTCCGATAAGGCCCTGAGCTTATTCATTTATTAACGAGAAGCCGAGGGCGGAGCAAGAAAGCTCGTTTGCAGATTCAGACGACGACCGAAGACGAAAGGGGTCTCACGGTGGAAATCACAGGGGAAGATTTCTCTCTCGCTGAAATCGTTCACTTCGAACTCTTGGAAGAGAAGAGTGTGACCTTCGCCGGAGTGCTGCCGCCGCATCCTCTGATAAAGAAGCTCGTACTCAGAGTGAGGGCGCAGCGTGTAAAGCCCGAGAAGGCCTTCGCAAACAGTGTTGGGAGGGCCATTCAGACTACCCAAGAGCTCCTAGAGGGACTGACGAAGGCGCTCGGCGGTGGCTCAAGCTGAGATTCTGCCCGAAGTGTGGGACGCGCCTCAAGCTGAAACAAGTCAAAGGTCCGCACGAGCTCTCAATCACATATCTTTGCGACAACTGCGGCTATTCCAACAAGGCGGGAAAGACAGTGACTCAGACGACCGAGGACGAGCTGGCGAACGTGGCTCCGATCAAAGTGGTGGGAGACAAGGAGAACAAGCTGACGTCCCTTCCCACGACCAAGATAGACTGCCCGAAGTGCGGAAACAACGAGGCCATGTGGTGGTTCCTTCAGACGAGAAGCGGCGACGAGCCACCCACCCAGTTCTACAGATGCGTCAAGTGCAACCACACCTGGCGCAGCTACTCGTAGTCCCCGCCTCGCGTGCGGACCTCTATGGCGTGGCCGCTGGCTACCAGGATGTCGGCGCTGCCTGCCGGCAACGACGCGACGTCTTCGGGTTCGAAGGGACCGTAGCGCTTCAGGTCCAAGCCGACCACCTCTTCCACGCGCTTCGCGAACCTTACGGTCATGCGTCGACCGGCTTCTTGGCTGCGCGCGTATTCGACCAATGACGGCTGGCCGGCTGACACTGCTTCGACCAGGCCCTTGAACCGCCCCTCAAACCTCCTCTGCTCAGAGCCGACATAGCGCTCCTCCGGAAGGAGCCGGTGCCACGACTTTTGCATGCCGGCCTTCCTGAGCCTCAACGCTATCAGTTGGCTCGTCATGGACCGGATCATACTTGTCTGCCTAGCGATGAGGCGGTTGCTGAGCTCTGAGGCGCTCGAGCCCGCGGACCTCTTCAGCGCCTGACTATAGGAGGACATCTTCGAGTAGGTGTCCGGAGGCAGTCGGAGCAGTTCGCCGGACTTGTCTTCTGATTCGAGGAGCCTGTTCAGTCGCTCGATGATTGTGTCGGGCAATCTATGCGACCTCGGCGAGGCCTCGTGTCAGCATCGGGACAGCTGCATATGCAGGAAGCTCTGCCGTCTCGGACGAGAACGGACCGAAGTCCCTGTCGTTCATCCTGAACCTAGGATAGAAGTCGACCTTGATTAGGACGCGCCTCTCGCTCAGCACGACCGGGTCCTTCAGCGAGTTGAAGTTGTCTGCCGAGACGACACGCATCTTGCTCATCCCGGTCGTGCCATGAAGCGTTCCCGCGAGCCTGAAGATTCTATGGATGTCTGTCGTCACCGAGGCATCGATCCTCGCCATCTGCGAGGCTATCGTGTCGGCGATCATCTTCTTGGCGCTTCGACCTGGTTCCCGCTGGGCTTCGACATGCTCTCCGACGCGCCTAGTCCAGCCCGCCTCCTCCATTATGGGAGGGGAACCGCCCTGTTTCGCGGGCAGGAGGAAGCTCTGGTCGCCTGGCGATGGCGGGCCCATTATGTAGCCTGCCACCTCCGCCCTGCCAAGTTGGTTGAGAAGATAGAATCTCTCATCATAGACTTGAAGGTGGTAGCCTCTGTTCCCAGAGAAATAGAGCCTGATGGCTTCATGCGTCACCCCGAAGTCTGTGGTAAGGAAGTCGATGACTCGCAAGGCGTGAGCCCTGGCCGCCCCTAAGCAGACCTCACAGGTGCCGTGGATGTCGGCAGTCGGACCGTCGCAGTTCGTGCACTTTTGCGGTCTAGGCTGCTTCCCTGAGAAGTGGCACTTCTCGCAATACCACACATCATGACTCTTCTTGCACTGAGTGGGTATGTCGGTCGCGTCGATGTCAAAGATCAGTTCGGCGCCCAGCCACCCCTTCTCCTCGATCGGAGCGGCGGGGTGTTCATATCTCGCGTTCGAGCAATACGCAGACGAGGGCGACTGCCTCAGAATCTCCGCTATCGCTTCTCCTTCGCTCTTGAACGACAGATGTCTGACCATGTACCCGCCGAACGGGATGTAGCCGAACTCCCTTGCGTCGACGTCATCGGGAAACTCGATGGCGTCGGCGTGTCTGAAGTAGTACTCCCGATAGACCTGACGGAGGAACGCCAGAGTGGTGGAGTTCAGCGTGACCCAACCTCGGGATGCTTGGGGGTGCGGGTGGGTGGACGGCCCGAGGTCAATCGCTGACACGAGGAGCAAGGAAATAGTGGATTCTGGCCCCCTGCTCGTTCAGCTTGAACTCCAGCCGCATCGGCTTCTTGGTTGAGAATTCGGCCAGGAGCGTGTCCGTGACGCCTCCCATCGCTTTTGAGATGCCCATGAGGTAGTCTATGGAGTAGGTAGCCTTGCTCTCGGCTGCGACCTGCAGGTCGAGCACGTCTGCGTCGTTCTTCTCGAGGGAGATGTCTGCCTTCCCGATGTCAGACTTGCCTGAGAACGACAGCTTGTCCTTTGAGGCTTGGAGAGTCACCTGGTCGGAGACGACTGAGATATCGCTCAACAGCTTCTCGAAGATGCTCTTGGTCAGTGTTACCTTCGTGTCGAACTCTAGCTTGGGAAGCGGAGCCGTCCCACCTGTCGCTTCGATAAGGTGGACCGAAAACTCCCGCTTGTATCCGTTCTTGAGCGTAACCTTGACCGCTTCCTCCTCCCCTGCAGCTATCTCGATGCTGTCCTTCGTCTCGCTTCTCCCTATCAGCTTTACCAGGTCCTCGACCCTGAGGCTGAACTTGAACGGCTTGTCTGCTTCGTACTTTTCA
>JASHVX010000101.1 GCA_030044375.1 Nitrososphaerales archaeon
GGCATTCCGTCGTATTCGGGCTGCACCACCGAGGAGTGCGTGATAGCGGTTAACTCGCTTACGACGGAGCACGAGCAGATGTGGTCGCTCGCTAACTACTACGGCTGGGCGGCCGTGCTGGCAGGGGCCGTGGCGTTCTCGGCCCTCGTGCTACTGCGCTGGAGGAACCACTGGAGGGTGGCCGCGGTCACCGTCCCAGTCATCATGTCTGCGTGGCTGGCACAGCTCTTCGTAGCCAACGGGACCGCGGTCAGGTGGGCGGGCTGGCTGCCCTCCACGGAGTACTCGGCAGTCGAATCGTTCCTGGTGCTCGCGCTGTGCTGGGCGCTGTGGCGCCGGGTGAGGCTGCCCGAGGCCGTACGCGGGCTGAAGGTCAGGGTCCCGCTGGTGGTGCGGGCCGCCTCCTTCGCCCTCGGCGTCGTTTGCCTCTCTTCCTGGGCCATACCGGCCCTGGAGCAGCTGTCGTGGATGGTCGAAGTGCAGGTTCACACTCTCTACCCCTCCATCCTGACCCGGGTGTACTACGTCTCCCACCCTGTGGCGGAGGGGCCGACGGGGACGTTGGCAGGCGAGCTCTTCGGGCTTTCCTGCCTGTTCTTCCTGCTGGCTTCGCTCGATGGGAGGCCGGTCGTGAAAGGTCTGGAGCGCGTCACCCTGTCGCTGTCCTGCGTCACCTTCGCCTACTTCCTGCTCCTCCTGATAGGCGACCCGACCGAGATGGGACTGCAGATGTTCACCCTGCTGTCCAGACTGGACCTGGCGGGGGCCAACCTGCTGAACAACCTGCTCGGCCTCGCGGTGTCCTCCTTTCTCATCCTAAACCTGAGGATGAAGAGGAGCGGCTCCGTCACGGCAGTAGGAAAGACGTCGGCGTGACCGCATAGAGGTCCTAGCGAGCCGAGCGACCCGAGAGTGACGCGCCGGTCTCAGCCCATCGCACATAACGGGGGCTCTTCGGACCGGCTACCCGAACTTTGCAGTAACGGTGCCGGCGGAGTCGATTCTCAGCGCGGTGCTGAGCTTCGTCGGGCTAGAGATGTGAATCGATGCGGAGTTGCTCACCCACCCCTCGAACTTGTAGCCGGGGATCGGGGAGAGCGTTATCACGATCTCCGAGCCGGCCAGGAACCAACCCTGGAGCCTGTGCTCCGTCGGAAGCCCTTTCACTTCGGCGTTGACAACCAGGTGAAATTCCTGACTGAGCCGGACAACGGCGTTCGGACAGTCTCCGCTTGGGCACGTGGCTATGGTGAACGTGGAGGCGCCTGACGAGTCGACATAGCGCGTGCTGGCGTCGCTTAGAAGCTGCACCGTGATGGCGCACCCTGCCTCTGCCGTGACTGTCTGGACAGCCCCGTCCGCCGCTATCCGGGTGGGAGAGACAGAGCAGCCCGACAGAGTGGCCGTTGTCGACCTCCCGGGCAGGTTGACGATCAGTTGGATGCCCTGGCGGACCACAACGGCGGACTTCGTGGCGGTCTGGGTCAGCGTCGTGGCGGTGGTCTGGGTCTGCGTGTTGGTCTGTGTCTGGGTGGCTGTCCATTCCTGGGTCTGGGTGTCCGTGTCGGTCTGAGTCTGGGTCAAGGTCAGGGTCTGGGTGGCGCCTGTCTGCGTCTGGGTCGCCGACTCGGTCTGGGTGGCCGTCTTGGTCTGGGTGGCGGTGACCGTCTGGATCTGGGTGGCGGTCCCAAAGGTCTGCGTGGCCGTGGCGGTCTGAGTCTGCGTGATCAAGATGGCCGTGTTAGTCCCGGTCACGGTGTCAGTCTGAGTCTGAGTGGCAGTCTGAATCTGGGTGTCCGTGACAACCTGAGTCTGGGTGGCGGTGACCGTCTGGGCCTGGGTGGTCGTGCTAATCTGGGTCTGGGTCGCTGTAGTCGGCGTCTGCGTGCTCGCGACCGTCAGCGTCTGGGTGGCTGTCTGAGTCTGAAAGCTCGTGCTCGTCTGAGTCTCGGTGGCGGTCTGCGTCTGGGTGTCCGTCTGTGTCTGGCTCGACCTGACAGTGGTGGTCGTTGACAAGGAGACGGCCGCGGCGGACTGGCCGAGACTACCGCCTGAGGGGGCGGCGGCCGCGACATTGGCAATCACAACCAGCCCTGAAGACAGCAACAGCGACAGCAGCGCGACAGAAAGCAAGGACCTGGCGAGGACCGCCAAGGAGCGTGCGCCCGCTGCCTTGAGATTTAGGCATTGCGCAGACGGACGTGTTCACAGTTTGTACCGTCGACAGGACGCGGACTGCAGCCGTCCTTACGAAGGGCTGGGACTCGTGTCTCTCTGATGTTTGTCAGTCCTGACCGAGCCGTCTTTCCATCCTCCGCTCCATCCTCCTCAGCATCACTGAAATCGTGGTCACGGCGAAGGCTTGCGCAGCCACCACCATCAGCATCACCCCAAAGAGGGCGTCTCCGCTGTGGAATACCCGTTGTCTGACTGCCTCATAGAAGACCCAGACAAGCACTCCGGCGGCTGGAATCGCGAAAAGGCTCCCAATCGCGCTAAACAGCAACGCAGGATTGTAGCGCCACGCCATCCTGAAGAGATCGGCAAGTATTCTTGAACCGTCTCTCCAGGCAGACAGCTTCTGTTTCCCGAGTCTCTTACTGTAGGTAATGGGAACGTCAGTGACCTCGCCTTGGGAAGCCATCTGGCCGACCAGCTCTACCTCTGTGGAGAAGCTCGTTGAGATGAAGTCGAGAGTCTTCGTCTTCCCTACGCGGACGAGATACATACCGGAACAGACGTCAGACAGGCTTGTCCCGAAGAGCAGGTTGAACACCCTGGTTATGACGCGGTTTCCGAACCGGTTCAGACCCGGGATGTTCTCCTTTCCCACGCTCCTGCTGCCGATTATCATGTCGAACTTCCGGGCGTGTTCGAGCATGGCTAGGGCATCCTTCGGATCGTAGGTGCCGTCGCCATCTAAGACAAGTGCGTAGGGTGTCGAGACACGCTCGAAGGCTGTACGCATCGCTCCAGTCTTGCCTCTCCCGTGCTGAGTGACCACCACAGCCCCCATGTCTTTTGATATGGCAACAGTCTTGTCAGTTGAGAACCCGTCGACCACCAGGAGGTTCCTGAAGCCCGCGTCCTTCGCGCCTTGGAGCACCTTGCCGATGCCTTCCTCCTCGTTAAGGGTAGGAATCACGACCGTTACTTCGTCTCGGGTTATCCCCTGTCTCGTCAACGCAGCCGCACCCGCAGAAGGTCTCTCGGACATGCTCACCTCCTCCAGCTCGCCGGGCATGCCCGGGCTGCTCGGCACGGCCATGATTTGGGCGTTACGCCAGGGCGGTCGCTCGAAGGCCTGCGCTACCTCGCCAGCCTGATGGGACGCGTGATGGCTGAGAGAAAGGGAATTAGGAAGGACGGATGGGGCAAGGGAGTCGAAAGGGGTTGACTAGCTGTGGCCATGCTGAAATTCGCAATGCGCATCTGCTCGCGTCAAAATCTCGTCCGAGCAGTCCTGGCCATGTCAGTCATGTCGTCAACAAGGAAGCAGGGCGGGCCCGATGAATTATACACGGTTAGGGAAAAGCGACCTCCGGGCATCTGTTGTCGGGCAAGGGGGCGGGCAATTTGGTGCCTCTTCCTGGGGCTACGGGAAGCTGTTCCAAGCGGCCGATGTGCTCCGTGTAATCAGACGCGAGATTGAACTCGGTGTCAACCTCTTCGACACGGCGGAGTTCTACGGAGAGGGTCTCTCGGAGTCACTTCTCGGGGAGGCGCTTTCTGGGTACCCGAGGGACGACTACATCGTGGTGAGCAAGGTTGCGCCTTGGAACCTCAGCTACAATGGAGTGGTCAGGGCTGCCGAGAGGTCGCTTAGCAGGCTCGGGACTAAAGTGATCGACCTGTACCTGGTTCACTACCCGAACCCGTTTGCCCCTATGAAGCAAACATTCAGGGCACTTGAGGACTTGGTTAGAAGAGGGAGGATCAGATACTTTGGCGTGAGCAACTTCAGTCCTTTGCAGCTGAAGTGGGCCCAGGAGTCTCTGACCAAGTACGAACTGGTGGCGAACGAGATAGAGTACAGCCTCCTTTCGAGGAGGTCTGAACGTGCGACAATCCCCTACTGCATCGCTCACGACATAGCAGTCATAAGCTACAGTCCGCTCGCCGGGGGAGTCCTTAGCGGTCGGTTTTCCGAAGGAAACGTGCCGAGAGACAAGGCCAGGGCGTTCAATTTCCTCGCGACGCACTCATCCCTGTCAAGAGCCCGGGGAGTGCTTGAGGTCTTGAAGGAGATTGCGCATGACAGAGGCTTGACAGTCCCTCAAGTGGCGATTGCGTGGATCCTGTCTCATCGGACCGCAGTCCCGATACCCACGGCGCTCAACGTGGGGGAAGCTGAGCAGAACGCGGCTGCAGCCGACATTGCTCTGACCCGCGACGAACTCTCTCGGATTGAGAAGAACGCCTTCGACATAGGGACGATGAAGTACTATCTGGACCATTACGCAGTCAGGCCTGCGGCGTGGGCTAAGCTGGCTGCGATGCACTACTCGTCATTACTAGCCGGCTAAGAACGTCGCCGACAACCTGCAACCGCTACCCCATCTCTGTCCACTCTTGCCGTCCATCCCGTAGCTCGGCTCGTTCTGACCCGTGCCGGCGAAGGAGCAAACAGGGGAGATTCCAGGGCGAGAAGCTTGAGACAAGGTCAGTCGGCTCGCAGCAGAGGAGCGGCTTTATGTTACCAGAGCAGCGGGAGGCAGCGATGCCCGACGGTGCGGCCCGCAGGCTGCGGATCCTCATACTGGCCCAAGTCTTTCCGCCAGACCTAGGTGGTACTGCCACGCGCGCCGACAATCTGGCGAAAGGGCTGAAGGCGAGTGGCGTTGACGTCACTGTAGTAGCAGGATTCCCTCACTATCCGACCGGAAACGTACCGAAGAAGCTCAGGAAGAGAGCCCTGACCGTCGAGACGATTGAGGGAGTCAGAGTGTTCAGAACGTTTGTCCCCCCGCTCGAGTCGAAGGGCACTATGAACCGACTAGTCCTCTTCCTCTCCTTCTTGGTCTCCTCACTCTTCGCACTGCCGTTCGTGGGTGAATTCGATTGCGTCATAGCCA
>JASHVX010000102.1 GCA_030044375.1 Nitrososphaerales archaeon
GGGCTGGCTTTCGACAAGTCCGGCGACCTCTGGGTCTCCGACTCGAAGAACAACCGCGTCCTCGAGTTCGCCGCGCCGCTCTCGGACGGGGAGCCCGCGACGACGGTGATCGGGCAGCCGGGGTTCACGAGCAAGGCCTGCTCCGCAGCCCAGGCCGGCCTCTGCCTCCCTGCGGCGATAACGTTCGACAGGTCCGGCGACCTGTGGGTGGCGGACCACGGGAAGAACCGCGCCGTCGAGTTCACGTGACGAGGACGCCCCACAGTGGACGTCCCTGGTTCGCGTGAAGGATCAAGAGATGCACACCTCTCTCGCTGCCAGAGACACACTTTCAAGCGGGTCAGGGGCAGTTCGTACTGGGCGTGCGTGAGCCATATGTCACGAGCCGAAGGCTTAGGGTGATGAGAACCACGCCGCACGCGGGGTTAACCAGTCGGGCGGACATGTTTGACAACCTGCCATCACAGTACGGTAATCAAGCTTATACGAGAGTAGACGAGTGTGTGACCTAGTTTTGGAACTAATCGCCATTAAGAATGCTCCCAAGGAGTTCAAGGTAGCATTGCTCAAGGAACTAGGCTATGAGGTGGACAAGGATGCCATTCACGTCATTCAGGACGGTAAGCCTGTCGTCGACAAGTATGTCCATAAGGAAGTGCGGGTCGGGAATGTCGCTATCATGCCGGGAAGCACGATTGTGCTCGATGACAATCCTGTGAGTATCGCCTCGTACTTTGAGGAATACGGCGACACGAACTAAGGATTTTCCGATACCCTCAAGGACCTAGTCGAAGGGATCGCAAAGGGCACTTTAGACTGGACAAAGGACCACGCAGTCGAACTTGCCAAGAAATTCAGGGACAAGGAGATTTGCCTTTGTCGAAGATAAGCCAACGGCAGAAACAATCCAGAAACAGAAGGGCACATCTGACTGTGTAATTTGCCGATTCCTGCCCCGCGGGTATCTACGCGTCATAGTCAGCATCGGCTTGGCCCTCAGACAGATGGAGAAAAGCCCACCCGCGGTTGCAAAACTGAAAGACAACATCTACGAACAGTACGGAGGCCAAGGACTCAGGGCCGCCGAGCTTGTCCAAATAGGAATAGTATCACAGCTCCTCGCCCGACTTGCTAAGATCTACAGCAACCCAAAGGACGTGGAGAGGAGACTGGTGGCCTTCCTGGAACAGGTCGAACAGTTGGCAACATGGGTCTCCAAGGAAGACATCAAGGACTTCAAGAGAGTGGCAGACCTTGTGAGGGTCAGGGTGGACACGAACGCATCTCAGATGGTCATCCTCTTGGGCAGGGCTGAGAAGGCAACCGCCGCCGTTCTGAGGATTCTCCACGACCTGAAGTCTGACCCGCGCAAGTATCACATCGAGATCGACCAGTCAGGCTACCAGACAACCGCCTACGTCTTCTCCCCTGAGATAAGGGCAAGACTCGCTGACAGATGGGACGCAGTGGCGAAGTGAGGGCCTAGCACAAGCAGCTACCCATCAATGGGTCGGCGTCATACGGTCACGGCCGGACTCCCGGTGACCCGACGAACCGAATGTACCTCTGTTATCCTGAAATTAGTTCACCCCCCTGGCAAGCGCGACTGGAGCCAAGTGAGTATGGGGCGGAGGGAGACGATACCGCGTCTACAAGAAGCTAGACCCGGAGAAGGTGGCATGGATCGTGGACCGGAGAGAGCGAGGGGCTCCAAACTCGAAGATTGCGGCCGCAATGGGCGTGTCCGTGAGGAGGGTCCAGGAGCTCTGGTCAGCGTACAGGGCCACCGGCAGGGTGCCGGAGTTCGGAGGCCGGGCAGGAAGCGGGTGGAGACGAGCGAAGAGGAGAGGGAGACGATACTGGCGGCGCAGACGAAGTACGAGGTGAACGCCTTGGCTCTGGAGAGGGTGATCCTGAAGCGGGCCATCGAGGCGCGTGGGAAGCCTGCATCCATACTCACCGACAGAGGGACGCAGTTCTACGCCAGCGAGACGGAGGAGAGGGAGAGGGGGACGACCGTCTTCGAGAGGTACCTGGTGGAGAAGGAGATTAGGCATGTCCTCGGGAGGGTCTCGCACCCCCAGACCAACGGCAAGGTGGAGAGGTTCTTCAGGACCGTCAAGGACAAGCAGGACAGGTTCGCGTCGATGGAGAGGCTGATGGAATGGTGCAACACGGTCAGACCCCACATGTCGCTGAACCTGAGGAGATAGAGACGCCCCGGCAGGCGTTCGCGAGGAGGATGCCCGAGGGAGGGACGGTAGTCGACGAGGAAGCGGGGGAGGCATATCATGCCAAGAAGTAGCCGGGACGAACTCATTTCGGGAAACTACAGCCAATCCACAATTCTAAGTGAGTCTTTATATGGCTATACCAACGCCATGCGCTTGTGGCAGACGGAAAGCGGGTGCACGCCAAATGCTTCCGAACCGTTTCAGGAGTTCTACTTGTGTTGATCCTACTTACGATTGCCCCTATTTCGTTCCTGATTACCAACAGCGCCGCATCTACGCCTGCGACTAGCCTAGTCTCCCCTGAGGGAGCTTTAGCCTGTCAAGGCGCCGTTCAACAGGAGACGACCGCCGTCTCGGGCTTGAACCAAGGTGAAGCCGTCGACCTGGCCGAGAGTGTTCCCGGATTGGCAGGAGTCATCAGTTCCAATCAGGTCTCTTTCAATAGCGTCTTCGTGATTTGGTCGGTCAGTTCCAACTGCGAAGTGACTCCAACGGCAGTTCACGTGGTCTTCGACATAGCCAACGGGACTACGACCGGGCAGGTCGATGTCTCGGAGAACATTAACCTCAGTGCTGTAACTGGAGTCAGCGAAAGCCTACTCGGTCCGGACAAACAAGCCGTAAGCCCGGCGGTAAGCAACACCGCGTCGGTAAGGCAAGAGACGCAAGCCTATTGTACATCAACCAGCAGTTGCAGCGTCGCGTTCAGCAGTTCGCTCCTGGCGGGCGACCTAGTGGTTGTTTCGGGCGGTTGTCCTACTTCCGTGTCTGACTTCACAGATTCGGCAGGTCACAATTTCACGATTGACACGGACCCCCGTATCTCAGGTGAACAGGTGGCCACGGCTCACGCCTACATGAAGAGCGCTGGATCCGACACAGTGACAATCGAGTGCGGTGCATCGGGAACCGTTACACTGGAAGCAGAGGAGGTCGAAGGTCTTGGCTCTCAGGTCAAGGTGGTTGCGGCGACGGGGAGTTGTACAACAGGATGCAGTGCGTCGATGAGCACCTCTACTTCAGTCTCGTTTGCTGCAGATGCGACGACCTACGCCTACCTTGCCGTAGGCGTA
>JASHVX010000103.1 GCA_030044375.1 Nitrososphaerales archaeon
CGCCTCCTCGGAGATCCGAGCCCTGGTCGGTGAGTCGCAAACGGCCGTAGCCCCTCAGCAATCTATATGAGCGAGCACGACGGGGGCTCTTCCAGAGTTGTCGCAGTCAACCGTCTCGCTCCCCCTGTGCGGGTCTTGCAACAGGCCGGTGAAGCCAGCGGAGCGGGCGACCAAGTTCATGTGCCCGAACTGCCATGAGACGTTGATATGGCGTTGCGAGAAGTGCAGGAAGTTCTCGAGGAGGTACAGGTGCGTCAACTGCGGCTTCGAAGGGCCTTAGGCGACCACCTTGGGTTCCTACGTCATACGGCTGAAGCTTCTCCCGCAGGACACCACCACCGAGCATCAGAAGATAGTGGAGTCGGTCGCCGGGGTCCTGCCTAGCGACGCGAAGATAAGGGCCCAGCGCATCGAGCCGATCGCCTACGGCCTCTCCGCAATCATACTCGACGTAGTCGCTCCAGAGGAGGAGGGGACGATCGAGAAGGTGGAGGCGGCGGTCTCCGGCGCCCCGCTCGTCGGACAGTCGGAGCTGATGGGCGTCAGCAGGATGTCCAGCAAGCTGCCGACATAGCGCGCGGACGGTCAGCTACCAAGGCTTATCACGAGCGGGGACGGTACGAAAGGACATGGCGCTGGCCGACCCGCTAAGGTGGATCGTCGTCGTGGCGTTGGCGCTCGTGGTCGCCTTCTCACTGCTCTTCTACTTCCTCGGCAAAGCGAGGGGCGAGTTGAAGGCCCTGAAGCACTCTTCGCAGGCGATGCCGGCCCAGCCGGCTGCCCGGGTCCGGAGGGCACTGGCCTCACTCCGACGGCCAGACTCTCCGGCTCGCACCTCGTGATTGCTTTTATACCACGCGCCGGCTCCTTTCATCGCCGCTTCTACCAGGATTTGCTTGCGATGCGTTTCCCACTGAGGTATGCAGCTTTCGAGTGGATAAAGGAGAAGAAGAGCGCGACTGACGGCGACCTTCTGGAGGCCCTCAACAAGAACGGGAGCAAGTGCTCTCCGGACGAGCTCGACAAGCTCCTCATGCAGCTCGAGATCCTCGGACTAGTGACCGTCCGCTGGGTGGCGAAGGACAAGCGGAGGATAGAGTTCGTAGACAAGACGAGCGAGGAGGCCCGCCTCCCGCGCATCAACGAATAAATCGAGCCGCAACTGCCGAACGGGCATGGGGGTTGACTTCGGCGACTCCATCCCTAGGGAGAAGATCGCCCTGGAAGACATATCGGGCTGGACCCTCGCCGTCGACGGGTACAACACTCTGTACCAGTTCCTCGCGATAATCCGCGGGTTCGACGGCAGCCACCTGAAGGACTCGAAGGGGCGCGTCACCTCCCACATATCGGGGCTGTTCTACAGGAACGTCAACCTCATGGAGCTCGGCATGAAGCTGGTCTACGTGTTCGACGGGAAGCCTCCAGACCTGAAGATGGAGGAGATTGAAAGGCGTTCGGCCCAACGGCGAGAGGCGAAGGACCAGTATCTGAAGGCCCTTCAGGCAGGCGAGGTGGTCCAGGCACGGAAGTTTGCCGAAGCGTCTACCGTCCTACGGAGGGACATGGTGGCGGACGCCAAGGCCCTCCTAGACGCGATGGGGATCCCCTGGGTCGACGCGCCCTCGGAAGGGGAGGCCCAGGCCTCCGCTATGGCGCACGAAGGGACCGTCAAGGCGGTGGCCTCGCAGGACCACGACTCGCTGGTGTTCGGCGCGCCTGTCCTGGTCAGGAACGTCACCATCTCTGGGAAGAGGCGCCTGCCCTCGAAGGGGATAGTCATCAACGTCCAGCCTGAGAGGATAGTCCTGTCGGACGTCCTCGCGTCGACCGGCCTGACCAGAGAGCAGCTGGTCGACTTCGCGATACTCCTCGGGACGGACTTCAACCCAGACGGCTTCGACGGGGTCGGCCCCGCGAAGGCGCTGAAGTACCTCAAGAAGTATGGACGCCTGGAGGACATAGTGGAGCTGCAAGAGCCTCTCCGCAGCGTCAAGTACGGCGCCATCAGGGAGCTCTACATGAAGCCGCCCTCCGTCGCTGGGGTAAAGCCCGAGTGGAAGGGACTCGACCGGGACAGGATACTGTCATATCTTGTGGACGAGCACTCCTTCTCCCGGGACAGGGTCGAAGCCGCACTGGCGCGCATCGAGAAGGCGGCTCCTGCCCAGACGGAGACGCTCGAGAAGTGGTTCGGTTGAGGGCCGAAGAGGGCCTCCCGAGCCTGGAAGAGATCAGAGAAGCCGAGTCCAGGATCAGGCGCTACCTGCCCGAGACTCCGCTCGAGAGCTCCAGAGGGATCTCGGGACTTCTCGGAAGGGACGTCTACCTGAAGCTCGAGACCTTCCAGCCCACCCGCGTCTTCAAGATCAGGGGTGCGCTCAACAAGCTGCAGTGCCTGACGGACGCGGAGCTCAGGCGAGGAGTCCTGACGGCCTCGTCGGGCAACCATGGGTACGCGATAGCCTACGCTGCGCGCATATTCGGGGTCAGGGCCACGATATGCGTCCCTGAGAACGTCAACCCGCAGAAGCTCAGGGCGATACAGGAGCAGGGAGCCGAAGTCCTCAAAGCCGGCGGGGGGTATGACGAGACCTACGCGATGGCCTTGGCGACGGCCAAGAAGCGCGGGATGACGTTCGTCCATGCCTTCGACGACAGGGACGTGATAGCAGGCCAGGGCACCTGCGGGCTCGAGATGGCGAGGCAGATGCCAGACCTGGACTGCGCCGTAGTCGCGATAGGAGGCGGAGGTCTGATATCCGGGATCGCCATCGCCCTCAAGGCGTCCCTCCCGAAGGTCCAGGTCTTCGGGGCTGAAACCCAGGCAATACCATCCATGTACGAGTCGGTCGACAGCGGAGAGTTGGTGAAAGTGGCCCCCCGCCCGACCATCGCCGACGGCATGCAGGCCTCGGTCCCCGGAAGGCTTACCTTCGAGGCGGCCCAGAGGTACGTAGACAGAATCGGCCTCGTGTCCGACCATGAGATCGAGGATGCGATCTACGACCTTTTGGTGCTCGCCCGTGTGACAGCGGAGCCAGCTGGCGCCTCTCCTCTCGCGGCAATGAAGGGCCCTCTCCGTAACGAGAGGTCAGAGAAGGTCGCACTCGTCGTGAGCGGCGGGAACATCTCGCCCTCTCTGCTCGGCAGGGTCATCACGAGCAGGGCGAAGGGCACGCCCTGAGGCCGTCCGGCGCCCTTCCGCGGGCTGCGAACACGTCCAATCGCCTGCGCGCATCACCTTTTATTGGCGGCGGGGCTCCGTGTCACCGTGGGCGCGCTCAAACCGAAGCACCCTTCAGACTCGGCCCTCACTACGGCCAGGCTGATGATGCCCACCGACGCCAACATCATGGGGAACGTGTTCGGGGGTGCGATAATGCGATACATGGACGAGATCGCCGGGATAGTCGCCGTGCGCCACGCGGAGAAGAACTGCGTGACAGCCTCGGTGGACAGGATGAACTTCTATGCGCCCGTCTACGTGGGCAACCTCCTCATCCTGAAGGCGTCTGTGAACTACGTAGGCACGAGCTCGATGGAGGTTGGTGTGAGGATAGAAGCCCAGGACCCGTCGACGCGGAGGACCACCCACACAGGGTCCTGCCACCTCACCTTCGTCGCTTTGGACGAGAGCGGCAAGCCGACCCCGATACCACAGGTGGTCCCTCAGACCGCCGAGGAGAAGCGGAGGTACAGGAACGCCCAGGAGAGGAGAAAGCTGAGGGAGGCAGAGGCCAGGTCCCTACACAAGGGCTGAACTCCGTCCGTTTGATTCCAGAATCAAGAAACTTTGAGCCGCTGTCTATTACACTGGTCCTTTCTTTCGATGGGTCGTTGCCAGACATCTCAAGCTCCTTCAGGTTCGACAACATGAAGAGCGGCAACGCGACGGTTTACCTCCTCAGGGAGCAGTTCGAGAAGTTCCCGAGCGCGCCTCAGAAGCTCGACGTCTGCGAGTCTATCGCCCATTGCCTCTTCCAGCTGGAACAGTACCAGGACGCAGCCGGCTGGTATGAGACCGCCGGCCGACTGATACTTGCTTCGAACACCACCCCTCCGCAGCTGAAGGCGATGTCTGCGCTCGACGAATACGAAAGCGCGCTCGAATGCTACAGGAAAGACAAGGACGACGAGAGGTTCGAAGAGTGTTCGACGCTGATCGGTCAGTTGAGGCGCGCGTGCGCGTCCGCATAGTGAACACTCACGCTACGTCGACCCGCCGCTCTCTTCTTCCTTGGCCTTCCTGCGGTTGACGGTCTTCGAATAACACTCCTCGCAGACTGGCTCCTCCCTCGCAGCTATCTTGAAGGTGTGGAGGACCACGTCCAGTTCGGTGTCGCAGAAGTAGCACTTCGGCTTCAGTTTTCCACCTGCTTTGCCTTGTAGACTCTGCGCTTCTCTACCTTCCCGCCGCTCCTGAAGTGCCACACCTCAGCGTCGCCGTTCGAGCTGCGCCCCCACTCTACCAGTTTCTGGAGCTCGTCCTTGCCGATGCGCGCGCTCCCGCTCTTGACTTGGACGAGAAGGAGCCTTCCTTCCTTCGCTGCGAAGACGTCGACTGCCCCGTGGGATGCGGCGCTCCTAGAGACGAGCCAGCCTTCCTGCTTCAGGAGGCTCATCGCGCGGTACTCCCGCTCTCTTCCACGTGCGTACCTGCTACCCACCAATCGCTACGCGTCCTTCACTCGGCTAGCGTCTGTAACACGAACGGATAAGCTCTTGCCGCGGATTTCGACCCCGGACACCAAGACGATGGAGCACAGGACGGCCGCGGCCCCGACGAGCGCGACTCCGCCGAGGACCTGGCCCAGGAAGACGGCCGAGACAAGAACGCCCACGAGGATCTCAATTATCAGCATGACAGCCGACGAACTCGCAGAGAGATACTTGAGCCCCTGTTGGTAGAGCGCGAACGGTATGACCGTGTTGAAGACGGCCGTGTACACTATGGCGGAGAGCGAGACCTCGCTAAGTGAGTGAGGCATCCCGGCGGTCAGCGCCGGAGGGAGCAGGAACAGGGTCGTCACCGCGACTATGCAAGCCGCCGCGGCCAGGGCGTCCCATCCCTCTTCGTCCTCCTTCTTCTTCGAATAGACGATGTACCCTGCCCAGGAGGCGGCCGCAAGGAGGTACAGCGAGTAGCCGAGCGCCTCTCCCCCGCGGCCAATACCGGCCAGGTCACCGTCCGTCGTTATGAGCACAGCCCCGAGGAAAGCCAGTGCTATCCCCGCCGCCTTCAGCCTCCCTATCCTCTCGCCCAGGAAGGCCGCGCTGCCTACCCCGGCGAAGACCAGAGACATGTTGACCAGGAGCGCTGCGGTAGAGGCGCTCGTATACTGCTGCCCGACGAACTGGCAGAGGAAGCCGACCGCGTTGAAGGCGCCTATGACCCAGATTGCCCTGCTCGTCAGCAACTTCACGAGGCTCCTGCCCGTTGCGGCAGCCACCCCAAGCATCACCGGAGCCGCCAGCGCGAACCTCAGGAAGGCGAAGGTCCTGGGATCGAGCCCGGCGTTGATGCCGACGTTGATGACGGGAAACGAGGTGCCCCAAAGGGCCGCAGCGATCGCGGTCTCCATCAAGGCCAGGCTGGCGACCTGCTTCAAGTGCGGCTGCGAGAGGTTCTCTGGAGATAAGGCTTGGTCGCCAAGCTTATGACTGCGGGGCAGGCCGCGTCAGCCGGTAGGATTTGGAAGGGGCGAAGAAGTCGGTGAAGGAGCTGGAGAGGCACCTCTCGAAGCAGCTGGAGACCCGGGAGAGGCTGCTCAAGGACAGCAGGGACGTCATCTCGGCCTGCTCGAGGGCCATCATCAGCGTCCATCAGAGGGACACGAAGGGGGCGTCGAAGGAGCTAGCGAGGGCCGGCTCGCTGCTGCGGGCCCTGAAGTCTGGGAGCTCTTCGATGGCGAGGTACATCGTCTCCCCGGAGACCGAGTTCGTCGAGGCTTCGGCCGTGCTGGCGCTTGCCCGCGGAGAGGAGATCCCCACAAGGAGCGAGCTCGGCGCGTCCCCAGAGGCGTACCTGCTCGGGCTGCTCGACACCGTCGGCGAGCTGAAGCGCCTCGTCCTGGACTCCATCATGAACGGCAGGATCTCCGACGCCAAGGGGTACTTCGGCACCATGGAGGAGCTCTACGCCATGTGCTCGCCTATGGCGGTGTACGACCACGTAGTGAACGGCACCCGCAGGAAGATCGACGTCGCAAGGATGCTCGTCGAGGACACCAGGGGCCTGCTGACCGAAGAGGTAAGGCGCGAGTCCGTCAACTCCTCGCTGGCCCGGGTCGAAGGGATCCTGAAGAAGGCCGGGCGGCGCTAGGTCTCCCTGAGCAGGGTGCTCGTCTTCAGCCCAGGCTCCGGGGAGTCGAGCCTCACCACTTCCAGCCGCATGCCTCGCTTCCTGCCCTCGCGCTCGATGTCCGACTCCAGGTGATGCTGGTCATATCCCAGAGCGACGACGTCCGGGCGGACCCTCTCGAGCGTCTCGTAGATGTCGCCTTCGACCCCGAGGATGGCCGCATCGACCTGCCTCAACGAGGCGAGCATGATCGCCCTATCCTTCTCGCCGGTGACGGGCTCCCTCTTCTTCCTCCTGCGTATCGTGCTGTCCCTGGCCACGGCTACCACCAAGACGTCCCCCAGAGACTTGGCCTTCGATATCGTGTACATGTGCCCGCTGTGGATGACCTCGAAGCCTCCGCCTATGAAGACGACCCTTATCCTCCTCCGTCCCCTCGCAGTCACAGCCAGGCGTCCTCTCGACGATGTGACCGACTTGTCTTCTAAGAGGGCCTTGACAACCTGCCCCGCTTCGTGAGGATCAACGTCGAGGCGGCCCGCCAGCTCTCTGACCGTGGGCGCGCGCTCGAGGCCCATCGCATAGACTGCGGCCAGGGCTTTCGTCTCCTTCAAGGCTGCCAGTCCAACTCCGCGATCCCTGCAAAGGACAGCGAGTCCAGCAGGCCCTCAGCGTAGCCGATGCTCAGCATAGCGAGTTCGTCGTCCCCGTCGGCGAGGAAGCTCTCCGCGTCCTTCATG
>JASHVX010000104.1 GCA_030044375.1 Nitrososphaerales archaeon
TTCATCTTCACTTCGGTAACCCCCGGCAGGCTCTTCACTGCCTCCTTGGCAGCCTGCTCCAGCCGGTCCTTCAAGGGACAGGCCGGCGTCGTCAGGTTAAGCGTGAAGGTGACCGCGCCCCCATCCACGGACACCCCCTCGATCATGTGCAGCGAGACGACGTCCTTGCCGAGCTCGGGGTCTTTGACCTCCGAGAGCGCCCGCATCACCTCCTCTGTAGAGGGCAATCCGAGGCCCTCGACGTCCCGCCGCGCTTAAAGTTGTGGGGCGGGGGCAGGCAGGCCGAGCCTCACTCGCCGCTGCGCCGAGACCGCCAAAAGACCCCGCTCCCTGCATGGAGGGGCCATTGGGTCGCGGCAAGGCGTCGCGAGTCGCCGGGGCCTGCCGGAGGCACGTTTATCGCGGCCCGCAATCGTGCTCGGCCGGAGCGAGTTGGGCAAGGTCGAGGTCTTCCCCTTGGAGGGGATCCCTGAAGTGCGGAAGGGCTCCGACTTGGCCGGGCTCGTCCTCGACGGAGCCCGCAGGTCGGGGTTGCGGCTCGCGGAAGGCGACGTGGTCGTGTTCAAGCAGAAGGTGGTTTCCAAAGCAGAGGGACGGGTGGTCAGGCTCGAGGAGGTCCGTCCAAGCGTCAGGGCGAAGCGCCTCGCGCGAGCGGAGGGGAAGGACCCCCGCCTGATGGAGCTGATCCTCCAGGAGTCAGTGCGGGTGGTCAGGCGGGGCCACGGCGTCGTGATCACGGAGACCAGGCAAGGGTTCGTCTGCGCGAACTCCGGGGTGGACCAGTCCAACGTCGGGCGCGGCCTCGCCTGCCTCCTTCCCGAGGACTCGGACATGAGCGCTCAGCGCCTGAGGAAGGCCCTGGAGTCGAGGTCGGGGCTGAGGCTGGCCGTAGTCGTCACCGACACCTTCGGCCGGCCGTGGAGGAACGGGCAGACGGACGTGGCCATCGGATGCTCCGGGATCGACCCTCTCGTCTCTTACAGAGGGAAGGCCGACAGGTTCGGCTACGCCCTCAGGGTCACGGAACCCGCGGTCGCCGACGAGATAGCCGGGGCTGCGGAGCTCGTGATGGGAAAGCTCGAGCGTATACCGGTAGCCATAGTGCGCGGAGTGAGGTATTCCAGGGGAGAGGCAGGCGCGAAGGCGCTCAAGATGGACCCGGCCAAGGACCTGTTCAGGTGAGCGTCGCTTGAGAGTCGTGGCCCTGGCGGGCGGAACAGGATCGGCGAAGCTGCTCAGGGGGCTCGCGTCCCTGGTCAGAGACCTGACCGTTGTCTCGAACGTCGGCGACAACTTCTGGGCGCAGGGCCTCTACGTGTGCCCGGACGTCGACATCGCGATGTACACCCTCGCCGGCGTCGCCAACCCCGCGACCGGCTGGGGCCTGCGGGGCGACACTTTCAGGACGCTGTCGCAGCTCGGAGCCCTCGGCGAGGAGACGTGGTTCGCGCTGGGCGACCTAGACATGGCCACGCACCTGGTGAGGACGAGGCTCCTCAAGGAGGGGAGGTCGCTGACCCAGGCGACGGACTCGCTCCGCATGGCCTTCGGCGTCAGCCAGAAGATACTCCCGCTCACGGACGACCACGTGGAGACCAGGGTGGTCACGCGGGCCGGCTCTCTCCATCTCCAGGAGTTCTGGGTGAGGGAGAGGGGACGCCCAGCCGTCAGGAAGGTCGAGTACAGCGGCGCCGGCAAGGCCTCTCCGACGCCGAGCGTGAGGAAGGCGGTCGCCCAGGCAGACAGGATAGTCGTCTGTCCCGCGAACCCGGTCACCAGCGTCGGGCCGATGCTCGCCGTGCCAGGCTTCCTGGAGGACCTCTCGAGCTCCAGGGGGAGGGTGACGGCCCTCTCTCCGATGGTCGGCAGGGCTCCTTTCAGCGGGCCGGCAGGCAAGCTCATGAAGGCCTTCGGGGTCAGGCCCGACTCCGCAGGCGTAGCCAAAATGTACTCCAGGTTCCTCGACGCCGTGGTGATAGACAGTCGAGACGCCGACATGGCGCCTGAGATAGAGAGGACCGGCGTCAAGTGCGCCACCTCAGACACCCTGATGAAGACCCCTGACGACGAGGTCAGGCTGTCGAAGGAGCTCCTGACGGCATGAACCCCGCTATCCTGGTCCCGTTCAAGGCCGACCGGAGGAAGTCGAGGCTCTCGAGCCTCCTCGAGGCGGCCCAAAGACGGCGCCTGGCCGAGCTCATGCTGTGCGACGTCCTCTCCGCGTTCCGCGACGCCGGGGTGCTCCAATCTTGCTACGTCGTGTCGTCGGACCGGGCGGCGATAGCGCTGGCGACCGCCTCGGGCGCGAGGACAGTGTCAGAGGCGAGAGACGCAGGCGTGAACTCCGCCGTGAGGGCAGGCATGAGGGCGCTGAGGTCTGCCAAACGGTTCATGGTCGTCCCCGCGGACCTCCCCCTGCTCTCCTCGGCGGACGTCTCCAGGGCGCTGGAGCTCTCCCGCGACTTCGACTGCGTGCTCTCGCCCTCCAGGGCCTTCGACGGGACGAACCTGTTCGCCTTCCCGGCGGAGAGGCCGCCCGCCCTGAGCTACGACTCGAACAGCTTCTGGAACCACGTAGGGTCCGTCTCGGAAGAGGGGTTCTCGCTCGCCGTGTACTGCGGCCGCGGCGTCGCCTCCGACCTCGACACCCCTGCCGACCTCGTCAGGCTCTCCAGGTCGAAGGGCTCTCCTGTCTCCATGGAGTTCGCTAAGGAGGCGCTTGCTGCATCTCGCTCCTGATCGAGGACTGCAGCCTCGGCCCGGAGAGGAAGGGCCTCTCGGTGCTCGTGGAAGGAGGCGCCGTCACCCGGGTCTCCGAAGGCCGCCTCGACGCCCCTCACGCGGCGCGGCTCGACGCCAACGGCGCGTCTCTGCTGCCGGGCCTGACCGACTCGCATTGCCACCCCTTCGAGTACGGCTGGCTGAAGAGGAACGTCGACCTCAGGGGGGTGGGCAACATAACCGGGCTGAGGCTCAGGCTCTTCGCGAGGGTCCAGAGGTCTAGCCCCGGGCAGTGGGTGATGGGCATGGGCTGGGACCAAGAGGCCATGT
>JASHVX010000105.1 GCA_030044375.1 Nitrososphaerales archaeon
GACGCCCGTCCTGCCTGGCATGGGAAGCCACTGGGCGTCAAAGCCCTGGATGGCGCCCTTATCGAAACCCTCCTCGACGAGGAGCGACCTCCCCCCCGCCCACAGGAATCGCGGGTGGGCTACGGCTTGTTCCAGAGGCATTTCGTAGTCGACGAGGTTGGACACGAAGAGCGTGTGCTGGAGGGGCCTGAAGTCGCCGCCGCTTGTCCCTATCGCCGCGAACGGCTGTCCCTGGCGTGCCAGGACCATGGAGGACAGAGTGTGAAGCGGGCGCTTCCTCGGCTCGACCTTGTTCGGGCCCGACATGCTGAAGCCGGCGCCGCGGTTGTTGAGGAAGATGCCGCACTCGGGGACGAAGACGCGCGAGCCGAAGTGATGGAACAGGCTCTGGATTCCCGCGACGAGGTTGCCTTCGCCGTCCGCTATCGAGAAGGCCGTCGTGTCGCCGTCCTGCATCCTGGACCGAGCGACCTCGACCACCGGGGCTGAGCCCATGAACTTGGCCATGTCGATCTTCCCGAATCGGGGGTCCCCCAACATCTCGTCCCTCCTCGCGTATGCCTTCAGAGCTGCCTTCATAGTGAGGCCGACTCTGTCCTTCGACAGCGCCCCTGGCTTGGGACCGGACTCTTCGGCAAGGAGCTTCAGGATGAGCAGGCTCGTCGCACCCATCGTGTTGGGGGGCATCTCATAGACGGTCGTGCCGTGGTAGTCGAGGGTGAGCGGCGACACCCACTCTGGTGCGAAGTCCTGAAAATCTGACGTTTTCACGCTTACGCCGAGGCTTTCAAGCTTCTCGGAGATCGCGGTGGCCGGCCAGCCCGAGTAGAACGCCCCGGGACCCGCCTCCGCGACCTCGGAGAGAAGGGCCCCCAGCCTCTTCTGCACTATCCAGTCGCCGGGGGTGGGCGGCCTCCCCGCGGGTGCGAAGATCTCCCGGGCGTCTGACGGGAGGTCTGAGTACGCACCCGAGGTGGACCTGCAGAGGCCTTCACCTGCGGGGAACCCGCCGGCTGCGAACCTTATCGCGGGTGACGCCAGCTCCTTGAACTGTAGGGTGCCGAGCCTTCGGTGCAGCTCGTGGACGCCCGCGATGTATCCCGGGATGACGCAGGTGAGAGGCCCGAACAGGGGCATCTTGTCTCCGGCCACCGTCTTGACCAGCCCGGCGCTAAGGCCAGAGGGCGACCATCCTGACGCCATCAGGCAGTGCGTCTTGCCCGTCTTGGCTTCGAAGAGCATCCCGAAGAAGTCCCCTCCGAGGCCGCCGGCAGGGTGGAAGGTGACCGCGAGCGCGAGGCTCGTCGCCACCGCCGCGTCGAAGGCGTTTCCGCCCTTCCTCAGCACGTCGTAACCTGCAAGCGAGGCGAGAGGCTGCTCGCTGGCGACCACGGCGTGCTCCGCGAGCATCATCTTGGCCGAGCTCAAGCTCGGCTCCTTCGGCGCGCACCATTAATAAGAAATGCAGGGCAGCGCCAGACCGGACGGCCCTCCGCCCTTCAGTCTAGGGACAACCGCAGGTCTGGGAGACTGGAGACGTCGGCTCTCACGCGTCGCGCGTTAAATCCATTTATAGATGGATTGACATTTTGCTAGGAAGGTGCAGCCGCCATGAGCCAGTCGGAGCTAGACTCGGTGCTCGGGACCGTAGAGAACCCGATCCGCCGGAGGATAATCGCGAGGCTGAGCCAGAGGCCCAACTATCAGCTCCAGCTGTCCAGGGAGTTGGACATCAGCCAGCAGCTGGTGGCGAAGCACCTAGGCAGCATGGAGGATGCGGGGCTGGTCAGCACCGTCCTCGAGGACAGCCCTAGGGGACCCCAGAGGAAGGAATATGTGATCAGGAAGAGCTTCTCGATAACGATAGACCTCGCGCCGAGCCTGTTCAAGGCGAGGATCTTCACCTTCGGCGCAGCGCCAGGGGGTGAGATGGACGACCCAAGCCAGCTGGCTGCGAAGGCGGGCGACCTGTCGACCGCCGACGAGGCGGCTAGGATCAGGCCCCTCGCCGAGGTCATAGCGGAGGTGGACAAGAAGCTGGGCGAGATGGAGGAGCAGCGCGCGGTGCTCCTCTACATCAGAGGCCTCGCGCTGAGAGAGGCAGACAGGGTCGCCACGTCGCTGGGCAGCGCCGACAGGAAGAAGGTCCTGAGGCACATAATGAAGGAGCAGCGCGAAGGGGTTGACGACATCTCCGCGTCCCTAGGGCTCCACCGCGGGACCGTCGGCGACATCCTCGAAGAACTGGAGAGAGAGCTTACAGCCGACTAAAAAAGAAGAGAGGAGGGGTTACTCCTCTACATTCCCAGATTGGGGAAGCTTGCCTGAGGAACTCCAAGCTGGCCTTGAAGGGTCCGGATGCGGACTGCGTATTCCTTCATCCGCGCGTTGTCCCCTTGGACCTTCGCGATCCTGTATCCCTTCCACGCCTTTCGCAGGGCTCCCCAGATTTGCCCCTTCTCGTAATTGGTCGTTGCTAACTGACCTCCACTGCTACAGGCCCTTCCGCGGTATTTTGCGGGCGGGGTCTAGAGTAGTTGAGCCACTAATCAACGACGGCAACCTCGGCACGGCAGGAGTCCGGCCTAGACGAGCGACCTGATCAGCAGGAAGACGTTGCTGGGATGCTCGCCGATGCGCCGTTTCGAGTAGGCGAACCACCTGTCCCCGTAGGGAAGGTACTCCGACACTCCGTACCCGGCCTTGACCAGGTCCGACTTCAGCTCGTCGCGTATGCCCTTGAGCATCTCGAACTCGAAGTCGACCTTCCTCGCTTCGGCGAGCTTCTTCGCCTCGTCTACGAGCTGGGAGTCGTGGGTGGCGATGGCGAAGCCGGTCCCGCGGTCGAACAGCTCGCCCATCAGCCGCCTGAAGTTCTCCGCCACCTCGGCCCTGCCGGGGTAGACTACGCTCTGTGGTTCTCTGTAGGCTCCCTTGACGAGACGTACCCTCGCGCCTGCATCGAGGAGCCTCGAGAGGTCTGAAGAGCTCCTCCTCATGTACGCTTGGAGAGCTATGCCGACGTTCCTGTGCTTGCTCAGGCAGGCCA
>JASHVX010000010.1 GCA_030044375.1 Nitrososphaerales archaeon
CACCACCATGGCGCTCGCCAAGGCAGGCGTCCCTACGCCCAAGACCGTCGTGGCCCTCTCGTCTGACTCTGTGGACAAGGCTGCGGGCAGGGTCCGCTTCCCGCTCGTGTTGAAGCCGTTCACAGGTAGTTGGGGCAGGATGGTCAGCATCGCGAAGGACAGCGACTCGTTGACCTCACTCGTCGAAATGCGGGAGGAGATCCACAACCCGCTCGAGCACATGTACTATCTGCAGGAGTTCGTGCGCAGGCCTCCGCGCGACATCAGGGCGATAGTCACCGGAGACGAGATAGCCGCATGCGTCTTCCGCAACGCGGCCAAGGGCGACTGGAGGACCAACGTGGCCAGGGGCGGCACAACCAAGGCCTTCAAGCCGAGCCCGAGCCTGGTAGAGACGGTGCTGGACGCGGCCGAGGCTGTCGGCGGGGGCGTACTGGGGGTCGACGTGATGGAGTCTCAGGGAGGGTACGTCGTCCACGAGGTGAACAACACCGTCGAGTTCAAGGGCGCCCAGTCGGCGACCGAGGGCAGCATCGCGGCCAAGATCGTCTCCTACGCCGTGCGGAGCCTCAAGAAATGAAGGTCGCGGTCATGGGCGCCTCCGGCTATGTCGGTGGAGAGCTCCTCAGGCTCTTGCTGCAGCACCCGAAGGCGGACCTCGCCGCCGCCTTCTCGAAGAGGCACAGTGGCGAGTACCTGTTCAGGGTCCATCCGAACCTCAGAGGCGTCACGGAGGCGAAGTTCGCCGCATACGCTGAGCCCGCAAGGATCGCCGACTCCGCGGATGTGGTCTTCACTGCCTTGCCCCACGGAGAGTCTGTCAAGGTGGTCCCCTCGCTCGCGGAGACTGGAGTGAAGGTGGTCGACGTCAGCGCAGACTTCCGGCTCAAGGACGCGTCGAAGTACAGGACGTGGTACGGATACGACCACCCCGCGCCTGAGGTCCTCAAGGACTTCGTCTACGCGGTCCCTGAGCTGAACAGAGAGGAGATCAGGAGGACCGCCCTGGCCGCCTCGCCCGGCTGCACCGCGATAACCTCTATCCTCGCGCTCGCGCCTCTGCTTTCAGAACACTCGCTGGGGGTCGACAGGGAACACATAGTGGTCGACGCCAAGGTCGGCTCGTCGGGCTCCGGCGGGAAGGCCTCTCTCTCGACGCACTTCTCAGAGCGCTATGGCGTGGTCAGGCCCTACAAGCCTGCGGGGCACAGGCACTCCGCCGAGATAGAGCAGGTACTGGCCGGCGTCTGCGGAGAGGAGGTCAGCGTCTCCATGTCCGCCCACGCGGTCAACATGGTCCGCGGGATACTCTCCACGTGCCACGTCTTCGTCCAGGGCTCGCCGAACCCGGTAGACATCTGGAAGGCGTATCGCAGGGTCTATCAGGGCTCGTACTTCGTACGCCTTGTCAGAGACAAGGAGGGCCCGTTCCGCCTCCCCGACCCCAAGCTAGTCGTAGGCTCGAACTTCTGCGACGTGGGGTTCGAGCTCGAAGGCAGGACGAAGAGGGTGGTCGCGTTCGGCGCCACGGACAACCTGATGAAGGGAGCGGCGGGGAACGCAGTGCAGACGATGAACCTGATGTGCGGGCTGGACGAGAGGGAGGGCCTGAACTACGCGCCCCTGCACCCGGTGTAGCAGATGAGACTCGTAGTGAAGATTGGGGGGAGCCTGCTCGTCGGCGGAGTCCCCAAGGCCATAGTCGAGGACGCAGCCGCGCGCGCAGCCTCGGACCAGCTCGTCCTCGTCCACGGCGGCGGGGGCTTGGTCACGGACATGGCCCAGAAGCTGGGCAAGGAACAGCGCTTCATCACCTCGCCGGATGGGATCAGGAGCCGGTACACGGACAGGGAGACCGCGGAGATATACACGATGGTGATGAGCGGCCTCGTGTCCAAGAGGCTCGTCGCCGCGCTCGCGGAGAAAGGGACGAGGGTGGTCTCCTTGACCGGTATGGACGGGGCCCTCTTCCAAGCCGCCCGAAAGAAGAAGCTCGTCGCTGTCGACGAAAGAGGCCGAAGGATGCTCATCGACGGTGGTTACACCGGGCGCGTGCGGCAGGTAGACTCGGCCCTGCTCGAGCTGCTCCTCGTCAACGGCTACCTGCCGCTGGTCTCCCCGGTGGCAATCAGCGAGGAGTGCGAGCCTCTGAACATCGACGGCGACAGGGCCGCGGCCAGCGCCGCCGCAGCTCTGAAGGCCGACGCGATAGTCTTCCTGACGAACGTGGACGGGCTCATGATGGACGGGAAGCTGGTACCCACGCTAAGCGCCGCCAAGGCCAAGGCGCTGCTCCCTTCAATCGGCCCCGGCATGCAAAAGAAGGTGATGGCCTCCGTCGAATGCGTGGAGGGGGGCGTCGCCGAGGCGGTCATCTGCTCCGGGTCGACGAAAGGCCCGATAGGAGCCGCGCTCAGGCACGACAACTGCACGGTGATATCATGACAGCGACAACCGAGACAGAGGACGCGCACGGCTCATCGTCGTTCCAGAAGTTCCCGCTCACGCTGGTGCGGGGGAGTGGCGCCGTCGTATGGGACGACAGGGGGAAGGAGTACGTCGACTTCATGGCGGGCTACGGGGTAGCGATCATAGGCCACTCCAATCCGGCGGTCGTGAACGCTGTCTCAAAGCAGGCGGCCGACCTCATAACGTGTCACGGCTCGTTCTACAACGACGCGCGCTCCTCCTTCCTCGAGAAGCTCACCGCGGCCACGCCCAAGGGGCTCGAAAGGGCGGTGCTCACCAACAGCGGCGCCGAGTCCGTGGAAGCCGCCATCAAGCTCGCCCGCAAACACACCGGCCGCTCAAAGATAGTGTCGATGAAGGGCGGCTTCCACGGCAAGACCTATGGCGCGCTCTCAGCGACCTGGAACAAGAAGTACAGGGAGCCCTTCGAGCCGCTCGTCCCCGGCTTCGAGTTCGCCGACTACGGGGACCTCTCTTCGCTGGCGAAGTGCGTCACTCAGGAGACGGCCGCCGTCATAGCGGAGCCGATACAGGGAGAGACAGGCATCATAGTGCCACCCGACGACTACCTAAGGGGGGCCAAGGAGCTCTGCGACCGCGCAGGTGCGCTCCTGATCCTAGATGAGATCCAGACGGGCCTGGGGAGGACAGGGAAGATGTGGGCCTCGGAGCACTGGGGCGTCGTCCCCGACATCATGACAGTGGCCAAGGGCATCGGGGGCGGCGTCCCCCTCGGAGCCGCGGTCGCGAGGGCCGACATCGTCTCGTCTCTGCAGAAGGGGGAGCACACGAGCACCTTCGCCGGGAATCCTCTCGCATGCGCGGCCGGAGCCGCGACCCTCGACTTCATCAAGCAGGTCAACCTTCCCGGGATGGCCGCGGCCAAGGGGACGGCCCTGGCCCAGGGCCTGGGGAAGATCGCGCGCGAGCACAGGGTTGCGAGAGAGGTCAGAGGCATGGGGATGATGCTGGCGCTCGAGCTGAGGATAGACATCCAGCGCCTGCTCTCAAGGGCGATGTCGGACGGGGCCATCTTCGGCTACTCGGGGAGGAACACCGTAAGGCTCCTACCTCCCGTGGTCGCAACAGAGGACCAGACACGGCGCGGCCTTGAAATCCTGGCTCGCGCAGTCGACGCGGAGGAGAAGGCGCATGCCGGATAAGACTGACGAGCTCATAATCCGTCTACTATCAGCGAACTCCAGAGCCTCGAACACGGAGATCGCCCAGAAGCTCAACATGTCAGAATCTGCGGTGCGGAGGAGGATTGGCAACCTCGTGAAGTCCGGGCGGATCAGGAAGTTCACCCTCGACGTCGACGACGCCAACTCGAGCAGCGCCATAACCTGGGTTTCGGTGAACCCTTCAGTCCCCACCTCGGACGTGAGCCAGAAGATAAAGGGCGTACCAGGCGTCGTGGTCGTCTACGAGACTGCGGGCCAGTTCGACATAGCCGTCGTGCTGCAAGGTGCGAACGTCGTCGAGCTCAACAGGTCTGTAGAAGGAATCCGCAGAATCGGTGGCGTAATAAGCACAAGCACAGCGATGGTCTTGCGCACCATTCGCTGATTACGCACGATTATCGTTAAATCCTCCCCGCTGCTCCCTGTTACCATGGGAGGCACGTCACCGATGAACTGCCCCGAGTGCGACTGCCAGATTCCCATCCCCAACGACGCGATTCAGGGCGAGCTGGTCTCCTGCAAGGACTGCGGGACCTCGTACGAGCTCGTGAGGGAGCCCGGCTCCAACCTCTTTTCGATGCGGGCGGCCGAGCTAGAGCAGGAAGACTGGGGAGAGTAGTCGGACGCCGTCCTTCAGCCTCCTCTACGACACCATCAGGTGGGAGGAGAAAGCAATCGTCGCCGCCGGCGAGAAGGCCGGAGTAGGCGTCAACCTCGTCGACTCGAAGGATCTGGTCGTGGACCTAGCCGGCCCGGGCCTGCCGCTGCCAGACGAAGACGTCCTCCAAAGGTGCGTCAGTTACTTCAGGAACGTCCACTCGACTGCGGCCTTGGAGTCTGCCGGCCACTCCGTGGTCAACTCCTTCCGCACAGCCTGGGTCTGCGGCAACAAGCTCTTCGGCAGCCTCGCCTTGGTCAGGGCGCGCATCCCCACGCCCCACACCAAGCTCGCGCTTGACGAGGGATCCGCAGTGGAGGCGATCAGGTCGCTCGGCTATCCGGCCGTCCTGAAGCCCGTGGTCGGAAGCTGGGGGCGGCTCGCCGCGCTCGTCAAGGACGAGGACTCGGCGAGGGCGATAATCGAAGACAGGGAGAGCATGTTCCCGCTTTACCAGGTCTACTACCTCCAGGAGTTCGTACGGAGGCCCCCCAGGGACCTGAGGACCTTCGTAATCGGCGGGGAGACCGTGGCCGCAATCTATCGGATATCCGGCGGATCTGACTGGAGGACCAACACGGCCCGCGGCGGGAAGGCGGAGCCTTGCGCGATCACCGAGGAGCTGGACGACCTTTCTGTCAAGGCCGCAGACGCCGTCGAGGGCGAGATAGTCGGCGTCGACATCATGGAGTCAGACGGCGGGCTCCTGGTCCACGAGGTCAACAACACCACCGAGTTCAAGAACACGGTGCCTGCGACCGGGGTCGACATCCCAGGCTTAATAGTGAAGTACATGGCCCAGAAAGCAAAGCGATGAAGACGATCGGCGACGAAAGCGCCGTCGACCTCCTGACCGACTCTGTGAAGATCTACTCGCCGACGGGGGATGAGGGGGCGGTCTCGGGGTTCTTCTCGGACTGGATGAGGAAGGCAGGCTTCCGTCACGTCAAGACCGACGGGGCGGGCAACGCCATCGGTTCGGCGGGGAGAGGCGAGAACAGCGTGCTTCTCTGCGGCCACATCGACACCGTGCCGGGAAGGATCCCCGTCAAGCTGACGGGCGGCCGCCTGGCGGGGCGAGGTTCGGTGGACGCGAAGTCACCCATGTGCTCGATGCTCATGGCGGCTAGGCGCTTCCTTGACGACCCCTCTCTGGCACTGACGGTGGTGGGAGCCACCGCAGAGGAGGGGGACGGGAGGGGCATCTCGAGCCTCACGGCCGACCCGTCGAACTACAGGTTCGCCGTCTTCGGGGAACCGGGCGGGGCAGGGAGGGTCACGGTCGGATACAGGGGGAGGGTGACGTTGGAGGTCTCAGTCACCACAGGCGGCGGCCACGCGGGTTCGTCGTGGGCTCACATGAGCGCCTTCGAGGAGGCCTCTGACATCGTCGCCCGTCTGAAGGAGTACGAGCGGACCCACTCACTCGCGAACGACCACTACCACTCAGTCTCAGTATCGACCACTCTGTTCCGGGCCGGCGAGTATCACAACGTCGTCCCGGCGCGGGCCAGCTTCACGTGCGACGTCAGGGTCCCGCCTGGCTCCAGCTGTTCCCGGGTCAGAAGAGACATCTCGGCCGTGCTCCGTGCCTATTCGAGGTCAGGCCGCGCGCGCGTCGAACACAGCTTCGGCGAGTCGACCAGCCCGTACGAGGCGTCCCCTTCCTCCCTCCTGGTGAGGGCCTTCCAGAGAGCGATCCTTCTCACGCTGAAGTCGCGGCCCGTCCTGCTCAAGAAGACGGGGACCGGCGACATGAACACCTTCGCGGCGATGAAGAATTCAGAGTGCGTCACCTACGGTCCGGGCGACGCCAGCCTCTCCCATACAGGGAAGGAGTCGGTCGAGATAGACGATTACCTCAGGAGCATAGCCGTGCTCGCCGAAGCTCTCACCCAAGTCAGGCAGCTCTCATCCGGCTGAAGATTTAATTACGGAAAGCCGAGGCAGACGCAAGAGACTCCGCTTGGCTTCTATGGTCGAGAGCACCATCAAGGCGCTCGTTGAATTCGAGACCGAGCTGGATGGCATAAAGGCGGAGGTCTTGGCTTCCAAGAAGAGGATGGTCCAGGACGCCACTGACCTCGCGGAGTCGGCGAGGTCAAAGGCCGTCGCGAAGGCGCAGTCGCAGGCCTCCGAAATGCTCGTCAGGGCTCGCTCGGAGGCAGAAGCCGGGGCCAAGTCGATAGGTGAGAAGGGCGCTGCTTCGTTGAAGTCGCTCGAGTCGTCAATCTCGAAGAGGAAGTCCAAGGCTACGGAGTCCGTAGTGGCGAGCCTGTTGGGTGAGAAGCAGTGAGAGTCGTCGCTGTCGGAGGTAAGGCGTTCGTGACAGGGTTCGTCCTCTCGGGCGTCAGCGGGCAGTACGCCTCCACTCCGGCCGAGGCCCTCAGCGTGGTCCAGAAGCTGGTTGCCGACCCCAAGGTCGGGCTGATAATGGTGAGCGACGAGGTCGCGAAGCCGCTCGCCTCGCAGCTGACGGCCATCCGCGCTCAGAGGGCCACGCCCCTGATCTATGAGGTCCCCGGGCCCGGGAGCAAGAAGGAGAAGGTCGACTACCGGGCGATGCTGAGGAGCATCCTGGGAGTCTGACAGTCGCATGAGCAACCCAGCGGAGGACACACTGGAGAAGGTCTCCGGCGAATTCGAAGCCGAGATGCTCTCCGAGCTCCAGGCAGGCCGGGATCAGGCGTTGTCGGCGCTCGAGGCCGCAAAGCGAGAGACGAGGGCCGAGGTCGCCAAGGTCCTCGAAGCGGGCGCCAAGCAGGCAGAGGCACTGAAGCGGCAGATCATAGGAGCCGCGGAGCTGGAGGCGCGCAACTCCCAGTTGAAGGCTGTAGAGAGCGCGGTCGTCGACGTCTTCGAGGCCGCGACCAGAGAGCTCCGGGAGGGCGCCGGAGCCAGGTACGAGAAGGCGCTCGCAGGCCTCGTCGACGAAGGAGTCGGGATCATAGGGCCGAAGTCAAGGGTCTACTGCCGGAGCAAGGACCGCAAGGCCGTTTCGGCCGCGCTCCGCGGCCACGGTGAGGGCCAGTCCAAACCGGTCCTCGAAGAGAAGGAGATCGAAACGATAGGAGGTGTTGTCATGACGTCGGCCGACGGGTCGGTAAGGTTCGACAACACCTTCGAGGCCAGGCTCGAAAGGATGAGGCCGACGCTCCGCATGCAGGCCTCGGCCATCCTGACTGGAACCTAGAAACTCGAGCCGGACCGGTGACACCGACCAAGAATTATAAGCCCTCTCGCGAGAGGTCGCCCAATTCGCTTTGGCAGTCAAGGGACGCATCGAGTGGATTTCAGGTCCCGCGGTCAAGGCTTCCGGGATGTCCGCCGCGAAGATGTACGAGGTGACGCAGGTCGGCGAGGAGAAGCTCGTCGGCGAGGTCATAAAGCTCACGGGCGACATCGCATTCGTCCAGGTCTACGAGTCTACGAGCGGACTCCGACCAGGAGAGCCTGTCCTCGGGACCGGTCAGCCATTGTCGACGACGCTCGGCCCTGGCATGATAGGGACCATCTACGACGGCCTGCAGAGGCCTCTTGACGTCATAGCGAAGAAGGCAGGCGCGTTCATCACAAGGGGCGTCTCGGCGAACTCCATCCCGTTCGACAAGGAGTGGGCTTTCACGCCTTCCGTGAAGAAGGGGGACGACATCGAGGGCGGAAGCATAATCGGCACCGTCCCAGAGACGCCGCTCATAGAGCACAGGGTGCTCGCTCCGCCGGCAGTTCCAAAGGCGAAGGTCAAGGAAGTGAAGAAGGCAGGGAACTACAGGATAGACGAGACAGTGGTCGAAGCCGAAGACAAGGCCGGTAAGAAGTACGAGCTGATGCTCCACCACAGGTGGCCCGTCAGGACTCCAAGGCCGATACGCGAGAGGCTCGACCCTGAGATTCCGCTAATGACAGGTCAGAGGGTCTTGGACTCGTTCTTCCCGATGGCCAAGGGGGGGACCGGTGCGATCCCCGGCGCCTTCGGGACTGGTAAGTGCGTCCCAGCTGGCACCCCGGTGATGCTCTCCGACGGTCACCTCGTCCCCATCGAGGAGCTCTATGCGACCTTCGCTGGCCCGGAGGACGACGCTGGCGGAGAGTCGTTCATCCCGGCAAGGGGGGTCGCCATCATGGCCTTCGACGGGTCCTCGATGGTAGAGCAGGAGATATCGCACGTCTACAGAGGCAGGACCGGCAGTCTCGTCAACATCCGCACGTCGAGCGGCAGGTCGACGACCATCACGCCCGCTCACAAGCTGTTCCGTTTCAGGTCCGACGGCAGGTTCGAGGAGACGCCTGCCGCCGAGTTGAGCGTCGGCGACTACATCGCCCTCCCTAGGAGAATCTCGATTAGAGGGGCGCTCCAAGCGATAGACCCGTACTCGGTCGAAGGGCGGGTGACGGAGGCCCAGGTCATAGACGCGGTCAGAGAGACGATACGCCGACAAGCGAAGGTCCATGGGTCGATCAAAGCACTCTCCCACGCGCTGGGAATCTCGGAAGTCGTGGTCCGCGGCTACCTCAACGGCCCCAACAGGCCCTCGACCTCGTTCGTTTCGAAGATCTACGAATCGGCCGGCTTGGAGAGGCCAACGCTCTCCTCGGTCGGAACTGAAAGGAGCAGTGGCAGCGTGAGGATGCCTGCGGAGATGAACGAGGACTTCGCCGAGTTCCTCGGCCTGCTGCTCTCAGACGGGATGGTCGCCGGAAGGGAGGTCCGCTTCTTCAACAACGACCCACAGCTCTTGCGGCGGTTCGGTTCGCTCACAGAGACGCTCTTCGGCCTCAAGGCGGTGCCAAAGCGCTTCAACACGGTAGACGGGCTATCTGTCAGGAGCGTCGTCGTCATACGTCTGCTCAGGAAACTAGGCTTCCCGGCAGGCCACAAGTCCCGCACAGCCATCGTGCCCTCGGCCATCATGAGGTCTCCAGACGCCGTCATCGGAGCTTTCATCCGAGGCTACTACATGGGCGACGGCTCATTCAGCCAAGGGACTCTCGAGATAGCATCCGAGTCGCCGGTCCTCATTGACGGGATGTGCTATCTTCTCAGCCGGCTGGGAGTCCTCTATTCGATAATGGGAGGGAAGCGCAGCGGTCGTAGGCTTATCGTAAGCAGTGTCAAGGAGCTGCGAAACTTCCTAGAGAGGACGGGAGTGCAACACGCATACGGAGGAGCCAGAAAAGTATCTTCGATCGTAGACCACGCTTCGAAAGACTGGACAAGCCAGACACGAGACGTCGTCCCGCTGGACGCCAACCTCCTCAGGTCAGGGTTCAACCCAAGGGATGTGGAGAACTATGTCCGTGGCGGGGAAAGGCTAGGCATCTCGAAGTTCCAGGAACTGGTCAGGCTCGGCGGGCGGTCAGAAGCCATCGCAGGAAGGATGGCTGAGCTTGCGCAGGCCCTCGAAGTCGTCTTCGTTGACAGGATAGAACAGGCAGAGGTCCTCGAAGGCGCGCAGACGGTCTACGACATAACCGTGCCAGATTACCACAACTTCGTCGGAGGCTACCAGCCGATTCTTCTGCACAACACCGTCACCCTACACAGCGTGGCAAAGTGGGCTGACGCGAAGGTCGTCTTCCACATAGGCTGCGGCGAGAGAGGCAACGAGATGACCGAGGTCCTCGTCGAGTTCCCTGAGCTGATAGACCCGAAGAGCGGCCGCCCCCTCATGGAGAGGACCATCCTGATCGCGAACGTCAGCAACATGCCCGTAGCCGCGAGGGAGGCTAGCATCTACACTGGGGTCACCATGGCCGAGTACTACAGGGACATGGGCTACGACACCGTGCTCGTCGCTGACTCGACAAGCCGCTGGGCAGAAGCCCTGCGCGAGATAAGCGGAAGGCTCGAAGAGATGCCCGCAGAGGAGGGTTACCCGTCATACCTGGCTTCCAGGCTCGCCGAGTTCTACGAGCGGGCAGGCAGGGTCGACCTCATAGGGACGCCTTCGAGGACAGGCTCCATAACACTGATTGGCGCGGTGTCTCCGGCCGGCGGCGACTTCACGGAGCCGGTGACGTCTCAGACGATCAGGTTCGTCAGGACCTTCTGGTCGCTCGACGCCAGGCTCGCGTACTCGCGGCACTATCCTTCCATCAACTGGATGAGCTCCTACTCTGGCTACATCGAGTCGGTCAGCAAGTGGTGGAACGAGAGGGTCGACAAGGAGTGGCTCAGCATAAGGGCCGACGCCTATTCCATCTTGCAGCGCGAGGACGCCCTGAAAGAGATAGTCAGGCTCCTAGGGCCCGAAGCGCTCCCAGACGAGGAGAAGCTGATACTGGACGTCGCGAGGATGATTCAGATAGGGTTCCTGCAGCAGAACGCGTACGACGACACCGACGCCTACTGCAGCCCACAGAAGCAGTTCATGATGATGAGGATGTTCGTCCAGTACCACGAGGAGGCCCTGAGGGCGCTGAGGGGAGGCGTGCCCCTGGCGAAGATACGCGGGATGCAGGTCATAGCGCCGATGCTCAGGGCGAAGTTCGCCATCAAGAGCGAAGACCTCGGCAAGCTGGAGGCGCTCGGCAAGCAGATGATGGACGAGTTCTCAAGCCTATCGAAGCCCATTGAGGCGGCCGCCACATGAGCCGGTCTTCATCTGGGCTGGAATACAGCAAGGTAGCCGAGATCAGGGGACCGCTGCTCGTCGTCGACGGAGTTGACAAGGCCGCCTTCGACGAACTTGTCGAGATCGAGGACAGCGAGGGGAAGAGGAGGCTCGCAAGGGTGCTCGAGACAGGGTTCGGCAAGGCCGTCGTCCAGGTCTTCGAAGGCACCTCCGGCCTATCGGTGAGCGGGACGAAGGCTCGCTTCCTCGGCAGGACGATGCAGCTTCCGGTCTCAGACCAGCTCCTTGGAAGGGTCTTCGATGGCCTCGGCAGGCCGCTCGACGGGCTCCCTGAACCCGTCGCGAAGAGCTTCCTCGACGTGAACGGCGCGCCTCTGAACCCAGAGAGGAGGGAGTATCCCACCGACCTGATCCAGACGGGCGTCTCCGTCATCGACGGAATGCTGACGCTCGTCAGGGGCCAGAAGCTCCCGATCTTCTCGGGCGCGGGGATGCCCCACAACAGGCTCGCGGCCCAGGTCGCGAGGCAGGCCACTGTGGTGGGCGAAGGCGAGGAGTTCGCCGTCGTGTTCGCCGCGGTCGGCGTGTCGAGCAGCGACGCCACCTTCTTCCAGAGGACGCTGGCCGAGTCGGGCGCCATCAGGAGGAGCATCCTCTACCTAAACTTGGCCGACGACCCGGCCATCGAGAGGATCATCACGCCGCGCGTAGCCCTGACAGCGGCCGAGTATCTGGCCTTCGAGCTCCACATGCACGTGCTGGTCATAATCACGGACATCACCAACTACTGCGAAGCGCTCAGAGAGATATCGGCCGCGCGAGAGGAGGTTCCCGGAAGGAAGGGCTTCCCCGGGTACCTTTACACCGACCTCGCCATGAACTACGAGAGGGCGGGCAGGATCAAAGGGATGAAGGGGAGCATCACACAGATGCCTATGCTGACCATGCCCAGCGACGACGTCACCCACCCGATACCCGACCTGACGGGCTACATCACCGAGGGCCAGGTCTTCCTCTCTCGCGAGCTCTTCAGGAAGGGCATCTACCCTCCCGTCTACGTCCTCTCCAGCCTCAGCAGGCTGATGGGCCCCGCGCTGGGCCACGTCATCAAGGAAGGCAAGGCGCGCCCCGACCACCAGCAGGTCGGCAACCAGCTCTACAACGCCTACGCGAGGGCCATCGAGCTCCGCGCGCTCGCAGAGATCGTGGGCAAGTCGGGCCTCACAGGCTCTGACCTCAAGTACATCACCTTCGGCGACGAGTTCGAGCAGAAGTTCCTCAACCAGGGGTACGACGAGAACAGGACCTTCGAGGACACGCTCAGGATAGCGTGGGAGACGCTCTCCATCCTCCCCCAGAGCGAGCTCACCAACATCAAGGAAGAGTTCATCCAGAAGTACTACGTGAAAGACAGACAGGCAGGCTGAAGGGAGACAGATGTCGGTAGCCTCAGGCTCGAACGTCCTCCCGACGAAGATCGAGCTCATCAGCACTCGCAGGCGACTTCAGACCGCCGTGAGGGTCAAGAACGTCCTCGACGACAAGCGCGACGTCCCCCTCAAGCGCCTCGACGAGATGATCCAGCAG
>JASHVX010000106.1 GCA_030044375.1 Nitrososphaerales archaeon
CTCTCCCTTCATCGTCGCCTTTAGCGACCTGCCGTCGGGAGCGACCCTGACCCTGAACTCCTTGAAGAGGAGAGAGTCCACGTCCTTTACGACTATGATCTCGGTCAGGAAGTCGTAGAGCAGCGTGTCGAGGTCGTCTGAACTGATGGCAATGTCCTTGGAGACACTTGACCCGAGGGTCGCCGGGTCGACCATAACGTCGGTCAGAGCCTTCGCGCACTCCTGAAAGAGCCCGTCGACTGACTCGGACTCGGCGCGGTATGCTATGTCTGCGAGGGCGACGTCAGGGAGGTATGTGAAGACCATGGGCAGTTCCGTCCCGTCGCCGGCCCACGTTCAAAGCTCTTAATCTCTGCGACCTGCCAAGCGCTGCAATTGGCCGGGAGGCTTCTCAGGGCGACGCTTGGCGACTCCTTCTCCAACCTCGCGCTCGAGGAGGCGCTCTTCGACGGGCTTACGGTCCCCACGCTCAGAGTCTGGGACAACCAGAGGTCGGTCGTCATAGGAAGGGCGCAGCTGGCAGAGTTCGAGACAGACCTCGAACGCTGCAGGGCAGACTCGGTGCCCGTGGTCAGAAGGTTCACGGCAGGCGGGGCGGTGTACAATGGGCCGGGGAACCTCAACTGGTCGTTCTTCGTCCCCAAGCTCGGAACACGTTACGAAGGGAAGCTTCACGATGCAAAGGGCGTATTCGAGGCGTTTGCAGATGTCGTGGTGGCGGCCCTGGTGCAATGCGGGGTCGCCTGCGACTTCAGACCTCCTAACGGCATCGTGAGCAAGGAGGGCAAGATAAGCGGGATGGCGGCGTACGTTGCGAGGGACAAGGTCCTCTGCCACGGCACCCTCCTTGTCTCGGCCGACCTCCGGGCCGTCGAGAGTCTCACCACGCCCAGCCCCAGGCAGCTCGATAGGAAGTATCCGAGGAGCAGGCGGACGAAGGTCGCGAATTGTGGCGTCGAGCCGGACGAGTTCTGCCAACGGCTCTGCGAGGTGTCTGACCTTCAGCTAGAGGAAGGCGCACTCGACAAGTTCGAGCTAGGGACTGCCTCCCGGCTCGTGGAGACGAAGTACTCGCGCGACGGGTGGAACCTGGGAGACCCGTTCAGCCTAGATTATCTCTAGTTCCTTGCCTGCCTTCTGGAAGGCGTTGACCGCGAAGTCCACATCCTCGTTGGTCAGGGCGGCGTTCATTATCGTCCTGATCCTTGCCTTCCCTTGGGCGACCATGGGGTAGACGATCGGGAGCGCGAAGACGCCGAGGTCGTAGAGCCGCGCGCTCAGCTTCTTCGCCTTGCCGCTCTCTCCGACCATGACCGGGGTGATCGGGGTCTCGCTCCTGCCGATGTCGAAGCCCATGTCCTTCATCGCCTTCTTGAACCGGGCGGTGTTGTCCCAGAGCCTCTTCACGTGCTGAGGCTCGTGCTCGAGCACGTCGACGGCCGCGAGGCAGGCCGCGACCACCGCGGGCGGATGCGAACCGCTGAGGAGCCAGGTCCTCGACTTGTTGTAGGCGAAGCTAACGAGGTCCTTGGAACCTGAGACGTGGCCTCCTACGACACCGAAGGCCTTGGAGAAGGTGCCCATCTCGACCTGGACCATGCTCCTCGAGAGCTTGAAGTGCGAGACTATGCCTCTGCCCCCCTCGCCGAGGACTCCCTCGCCGTGCGCGTCGTCGACGTAGACCATCGCGCCGTGCTCCGCGCCTATCTTGGCCACCTTGTCGAGCGGGGCGATGTCTCCGTCCATCGAAAAGACGCCGTCGGTGATGATGAGTATCCGCCTCGGAGGCTTCTCGGCCCTATCGGCGTTGTCGAGCACCCGGGCCAGGTCCTCGGTGTCGCCGTGCTTGTACACCCCGCGCTCGGCGTGCGACAGCCTTACGCCGTCGATTATGCTCCCGTGGTTGAGTTCGTCGCTGATGATGAGGTCCCCCTGGCCCGCCAGCTGCGGGATGAGCCCTGCGTTGGCAGCGAACCCCGTCTGGTAGACCAGAGAGGCGTCCGCTCCCTTGAACTTGGCGAGCCGCTTCTCCAGCTCGACGTGGATGTCCATGTTCCCTGCGATCGGCCTCACGGAGCCCGACCCGGCGCCGTGGGTCTTCACCGCCTCTATCGCCGCCTCCTTCAGCTTGGGGTGGTTGCTCAGGCCGAGGTAGTTGTTGGAGCAGAACATCAGCACCTTCTTGCCGTCGACCGTGCACCAGGGCGTGCTGGGCCCGTCGAGGACCTTGAGCCTCCAGTCTATCTCCTGCCTGACGAGGTCGTCGTACTCCTGCTTCAGGAAAGCTGTTGGGTCTCTCATGTCTGTCGTTCGGGCCTCGCTGGTGGGTCTCTAAACGCCTTTCTGTTTCAGCCTGGGGCCAAGCTTCGACAGCATATCGGTGGTCATCGCCGAGAGGTCGTACTTGTTGGACCAGCCCCAGTCGCGGCGCGCCTCGGCGTCAGATATGGACATCGGCCAGGAGTCGGCGATCTTCTGGCGGCTGTCCGGCGAGTAGGAGACCTTGAAGCCGGGGACGTGCTTCGCGATCTCGGCTGCAATCTCGCCGGCCGAGAAGCTGATGGCTGCAAGGTTGTAGCCGAGGTGGCGCGGCACCCTCTTGGGGTCGGCCTGCATCAGTTCGGCCGTGGCTCGGAGGGCGTCGGGCATGTACATCATTGGTAGCACTGTGTCCTCCCTCAGGAAGCACGAGTAATTCCCCTTCGTCAGCGCAGCGTAGTATATCTCGACAGCGTAGTCCGTGGTACCTCCGCCGGCGGGGGTCTCGCTGCTGATGAGGCCCGGGTATCTCAGGCACCTGACGTCGAGGCCGTATTTCAGGAAGTAGTAGTTGCACAGGAGCTCTCCGGACACCTTTGTGACCCCATACATGGTGGTAGGGATGAGCGCCGAACTCTGGGGCGCCATCCTCCTCGGGGCGTCGGGGCCGAACACGCCTATCGAGCTGGGCCAGAAGACCCTGGCCAGGCCGCCCGTCCTGGCGACCTCGAGCACGTTGCGAAGGCCGTCCATGTTCACCTCCCAGGCGAGCTGGGGGTTGTTCTCGCCCGTGGCCGACAGCAGCGCGGCGAGGTGGTAGATCGTGTCGACGTGGTGTTCCTTCACGAGGCGGGCCAGCGCCGAGGCGTCAGAGGAGTCCACGACCTCGACGGGGCCGTTTCGGAGGAGGGGGTTGCCTGAGGCCTTGTGCAGACCCGCGACCACGTTGTCGTTGCCGTAGAGCGACCTCAGAT
>JASHVX010000107.1 GCA_030044375.1 Nitrososphaerales archaeon
CGATGGGTTCTGCTATATGTTTAAAGAGGAAGAGACAGGCGCTTTCTTGCAGACTTGACAAAGAAGAGAAAGAGCCGCGGACGTTCGAAGGGCGGCAAGGGACGAAGCGGTACGATATACTGCAGCAACTGCGGATCGGCTGTGCCGAGGGACAAGGCGAAGAAGGTGACGACGAGGATGTCGCTAGTGGAGCCCACGCTTGCCAGAGAGCTCAGATCGGCCGGAGCCTACATCGCAGCGCCTACGACCGTGAGATACTACTGCATCAGCTGCGCGGTCCACTACGGCATAGTGAAGGTCCGAGCACAGTCAGAAAGACACGGCTGGTAGAGCTCCCGCGCAGCAGGCTTCAGACTGCTGGCGGAGCCGCCTTCGACAGCTCGCTGGTAGCCCTGTACGTCCTCTCGAGGAAGGTATAGCCGGCCACCACAGCGACCAGGCCTACTCCCCAGTTGGCGTATCCGACTATCGAAGCGACAGCTAGGATGAGAAGCCTCTCGCTTCGCTCCCCTATCCCTACCCCTGAGAGCTTCACTCCCAGCGCGTCGCCCTTGGCCCTGGTGTAGCTGACGAGAAGACTGAGCGCGAGCGAGAGCAGCACCAGGGTGGGCGGCGCGTACCCGCCTGCGAGTACCCCAGTGAAGATCGCCACCTCCGCGACTCTGTCCAAGGTGGAGTCGAGGAACGCCCCCCTCTTGGAGACCTTCCCGGTGGCCCTCGCCACGGCCCCGTCGACTATGTCGAACCACCCAGCCGCGAGGATGAAGATGCCCCCTCCCAGTTCGCCGCGGTAGCCCGACAGCGCGTAGGCCCCTCCCGCCAGCAGAGAGAGCCCGAGCCCTATCAGCGTCCAAGCCGTCGGCGAAGGGTAGGCGTCCGCGAACCGCCTGCCGACGACACCGAGATAGGCTTCGAGCCTCCCTCTCAGCCTGTCAAGCACGTCTCCCGGTCCCTTGCGAAGATTATATACGTCACGAAGCTTGACTCCTTGTTTGCCTTGGGCAGGGTGGACAAAGGCGTCAACTGCAGCGTCGTCGGCTGCGCCAACAAGGCGGTCCGCTCGCTGAGCAGGTCAGACATAGGGTCCAGCGGCCTCAGCGTCGGCGGGGAGGGCAGGCGCGCCTACCTCTGCCACGACCACTACAAGGCCTGGAAGAAGGCCACCAAGAACTCGAGGTCACTCGAGCGCTCCAGATGGTAGAGCGGGGAAGGCCTGCTTGAAGATACTTCAGATGCACGCCGACTTCATCGAATACAAGCCCACGAAGAAGGAGATTTCCTCCGCGGAGGACGCGAAGCCGGAGCTCGTCAGGGAGGAGGACGTCGTGGTCCTGTTCACCGCCTTCGAGAAGGGGGACGACGCCGGGACGGTCAGGAAGGCGGTCTACGACGCGAAGGACTTCCTCGGCCGCCTGGGCGCGACCAAGGTGATGATCTATCCGTTCGCCCACATCAGCCAGAGCCTCGCGCCTCCCCAGGAGGCCCTAGCGCTGCTGAAGGCGATGAGGGAGGACGCGTCGGCGGCGGGCCTGCACGTCTCCAGCGCCCCCTTCGGCTGGACGAAGGCCCTGCAGATCAAGGTGAAGGGCCACCCGCTCGCGGAGATGTCAAGGAGCTACGGCTCGCAGGCCGCCGCGGTCGCCCAGGCTCCCAAGCCCAGACGGGAGCTGTCCGAGCACGAGATGCTCGCGCGGATCAGGAAGAGCGACTTCGGCAAGCTGCCCGAGACCGACCACAGGGTCATCGGCGAGCGGCTCGACCTCTTCAGCTTCCAGGAGCCGTCTCCCGGCATGCCCTATTGGCACGAGAAGGGCCTCATCCTCAGGCAGCTCCTCGCCGACTTCGTCAGAAGCGAACAGAGGGCGAGGGGGTACATCGAGATCAGCACGCCTGCGCTCGCCAACACCTCGCTTTGGAGGGTCAGCGGCCACTGGGACCACTACAGGGACAGCATGTTCCTGACTCCCTACGGGGACGAGGAGCTCGGGCTTAAGCCCATGAACTGCCCTTCGACCTTCCTCTACTACAGGACCAGGAAGTGGTCGCACAGGGACCTCCCCCTCCGCGTGGCCGACTTCGACCCCCTCTTCAGGAACGAGCTGAGCGGCGTCGCGAGCGGCCTGTTCCGCGTCAAGACCTTCGTCCAGGACGACGCCCACCTCTTCGTCACGGAGAGCCAGGTCCCGGGCGAGCTGAAGGGAGTCATAGAGCTGATGGCGAGGTTCTACGGCATCTTCAGGCTCGACTACACAGCCAAGATCTCCACCATGCCGGAGTCCCACCTTGGAGAGAAGCAGCAGTGGGACGCGGCCGTCTCTGCGCTGACCGAGGCGGTCAGGGCGGCGGGCAAGGAGCCAGTCATCAAGGAAGGCGAGGGGGCGTTCTACGGCCCCAAGATAGACGTCGACGTGAAGGACTCGGCCGGCAGGGAGTGGCAGTGCGCCACGATACAGCTCGACTTCCAGATGCCGCACAGGTTCAAGCTGGCCTACACGGGCCAGGACGGGAAGGAGCACACCCCTGTCGTCATCCACAGGGTGATCTACGGCTCGCTCGAACGCTTCATAGGGATAATCCTCGAGCACTACAAGGGGGCCCTGCCCGTCTGGCTTTCGCCCGTCCAGGCCCGCGTGATACCCCTCAGCGACCAGCACAACGACTACGGCCGGAAGGTCCTCTCGACGTTGGCGTCGGCCGGCCTCAGGGTCCGGGGCGACTTCGACGCAGGCACGCTGGGCTCGAAGGTGAGGGACGCCCAGTTGCAGAAGATCCCATACATGATTGTGGTCGGCGGGAAGGAGGAGAAGGCCGGCACGGTGTCGGTGAGGACGAGGGACGGCAAGCAGCGCTTCGATGTCAGCCCCGGCGAGTTCATAGCCGAGGTCAAAGAGAAGATGGCGGCCTTCGAGTAAGGCCTACCCCGGCGCCTGCTGGGTGGCGCAGTGGATGGTCCCGAGGCCGTAGACAAGCGCCCTGCAGTCGACGCCGACCGTCTCTCTCTCAGGGAACAGCGATGCGATAGTCTTGACGGCCGCCCTGTCGCTGGCGCCGCCGAAGGTCGGGACCAGCACGACAGCGTTGCCTATGTAGAAGTTGGCGTGGCTCGCAGGCAGGCGCCCGTCTGGCGCTTCGAGCCTGTCCGGCATGGGCAGCTCCACGACCTCCAGCCTCCTCCCTTTGGCATCAGTCGCGCCCTGAAGGATGCTCGCGTTGGCTGCGAGGGGTGCATGGTTAGGGTCTCCCTCCTTCGGCTCTACCGTGGCCACCACCCTGCCGGGGGCCACGAACCTGGCGATGTCGTCGACGTGGCCGTCCGTGTCGTCGCCC